>NZ_DASURI010000979.1:0-6203 GCF_036280135.1 Longimicrobium sp. | reverse complement strand
GAGAGCAACCAGGAGCCTGTGGCGGTCCGTCCACGCGCGGGCGACTGTCCCGGAGGATCTCGTGGAGCGAGCGCGGCAGCTCCCGGCGCGCCTCCTGCTCGTCCTCGTCGAGGACTGGTGCGGCGACGCGGTGAACACCGCCCCCGTGCTGGCCCGGCTGGCTCAGGCGGCGCCCGGGCTGGACCTCCGCATCCTGGGACGCGAGGCCAATCCGGACCTGATGGATCCGCACCTCTACACGGGTGCGCGGGCCGCGAGCTGGGCTGGTGGGGCTCGCGCCCGGAGCCCCTCCAGGCCTGGGTCCGCTCCGAGGGGCAGGCGCTCGACAAGGCGGCCCGCTACCGCGAAGTCCGCCGCTGGTACGCGCGGGACCGGGGCCGCACCACGCTGGAGGAGGTCGTCAGCCTCATGGAGCAGACGGCGCTCCAGGCCGTCTGATCCCACGGTCCGGGGGCGGTCTGGGGGTAATGCAGGTTAGGGGCGGGGGACGTACACAACGGTGGCAGAGCACTCAACGGAGACGAGGGCCATGGCGACGGTGACGGAGCGGGACGCCGGGGACGGATTGGAGGCTCACGCGGCCTGCGGGTGCGGCTGCGCCGCACACGACGAGGCGGGACGCAAGGCGCATGGGGTCGACACCGCGATCAAGGACCGCAACCTCAAGCGCCTGCGCCGGATCGAGGGGCAGGTGCGCGGACTCCAGAAGATGGTGGAGGAGGACCGCTACTGCGCCGACATCCTCACCCAGATCGCGTCCGTCCACGAGGCGCTGCGAGGCGTGGGAAGGGAGCTCATGCGCAACCACCTGAAGCACTGCGCCACCTCGGCGATCCGCGGCGGCGACGATCAGGCCGCGGAGTCGATGTACGACGAGCTCATCGACATGATGTACAGAAGCGCACGGTGACCGGAAGCACGAGGGACCGAAGCGGGAGGTCCGCCGCCCGCGGTGGGGTGGTCCATCCAGGGGATCCACGGGATCTGACCGGTTCGCGAACCAGACGCCAGCCATGTCGGACCTGAAGCGGCGCGCTCCTGCGGGCGGTAGCGGCCTGCTTCGCGACGGATATTTGAACCTTGGGCTTAAGGAACGGGCGCGATGAACGAGTTCGGGTACCGCGGCAGCGACGGCTTGCAGCTGTATGCTGCCGCGGTTGGCGGTGCCGGTGAGCGGGCCGGCACCAGCGGCCCCGTGCTCGTCCTGCTGCACGGCGGAGGTCCCGATCATCGGAGTCTGCTTCCGCTGGCTGAGCGGCTCGCAGACCTCTGCAGGGTGGTCTTGCCGGACATCCGCGGCTATGGCGCGTCCATCTGTACCGACCCGTCCCGCCACACCTGGGCCCAGTACGCCGAGGACGTGGTCGCCCTCTTGAACCACCTCAGTATGCCCGGCGCCATCGTGGGCGGTGCCGGCCTCGGGGCGACCATCGCCCTGCGAGCAGCCCTTGCCTACCCCGAGCGGATCCTGGGATCAGTGCTCATCAGCGTCGAAGACATCGAAGCCGACGAGCAGAAGCAAGCGGAGATCGCGTTCATGGATGCTTTTGCAGTTCGTGTCCGGACGCAAGGCATAGAGGCGGCCTGGGCACCGATCCTCGGCGATCTTGCGCCGGTCGTCGGCGCCATGGTGCGGGAGGCGATTCCGCGTTCCGATTCCGCCAGCATCGCGGCGGCGGCGTCCATCGGCCGTGACCGGGCGTTTCACGGCGTGGACGAGCTCGTGGGCATTACCTCGCCAACGTTGATCTTCCGCGGGATGGACTGGCGGCACCCCCCGGCGCTCGCGGAGCATCTGGCTCGCCTCCTCCCGAAGGGGCGCCTCGCGCCCGTGACGCTCTCTGCCGACGTTCGCACGGCACACGACTTCGCCGGCGCCTGCGCGCCCGCCATACGCGAGTTCATCACCGATGTGATCGGACCCCCCCGCCAGGGATGACCGCGGCAGGGTCTGAGCCGAGCCGCACCCGGCCCGCGAAATCACACCGCCCGCCTTATGCGACGAACAGGCACGTAGCAGCCTGCGCGTGAGGCGGGTGGGGCACGCCAAGGCGAACCGGGAGGGGACCCGGCGCGTCGCCCAGCGGATGAAGGAAGACTAGGCACGCGAGATCGCGCGTTTCGGGGCAGTCCGCGTGGAGCTCACGGGCTCGGCCGCACCCCTCCGTCGATGATGCCGCAGCCGATCCCCGCCGGCCCCGCGTTCGACCGGATGTTCTACGAGATGATGATCCCGCACCACCAGGGCGCGATCGACCAGTCGAATCTGGCACGGGTCCAACGTCCGCGCCGTGCTCGACAGCCTGGCGCACCATACCATTGAGGAGCAGAGGATGGAGCAGCAGGAGTTTGGCGACTCCCTCCGCGTGATCTTCGGGGTGCAGTAGCTTCTCCGCCCTCGGGCGCTCGGGCCTGCTACGGAAGAGCCGCCCCGCGAACGGTGTCGCGGGGCGGCTCTTCGTTCTCGCTCGTAGCTGCCGTTGCGAGCGGCTCACGCTCCGCTGACTCGCGCCTGGCCGTGACTCGTCAGAACCGGAGTGCCAGGAGGAGAAGCACGAGGAGGGCCAGGATGGCCCCGGCGGCGAAGCGCCGGGGATGGGCGGCAATGAACGCGCGGACAGGAGTGCCGAAGTAGAACGTGAGCGTGCCCAGGAGGAAGTACTTGAGCGCACGCCCCACGAGGGCACCGGCGATGAACGTGGGAAGCGGGATTCGATAGGCGCCGGCGGAGATGGTGTACAGCAGATAGGGGACGGGTGTGTACCCGGAGGTGGCGAGCAGCCAGAAGGCGCCGCCGCGGTACGCACCTCCCAGCGCCTCGAACCGGGCCAGCAGCCCGGCGCGGTCCAGGAGCACCCGGCCTACTTCGTCGAAGAAGAAACGTCCGGCCGCATACGCGGCCAGCGCTCCAGCGAGAGAGGCGGCCACGGCGACCGCTGCCAGCCACCGTGACTGCCTGGGCTTGCCGAGGCAGAGCGCGAGCATCAGCGCCTCGGTCGGAGCCGGGAATAGACATGCCTCGAGCGCGGCGAACAGTGCGAGGAGTGCGGGGCCGGCCGGGTGATCCGCCCATCGCGCTGCCCACCGCAGCCCCTCCGGTTGGCCGGGAGTGGCAGTCTGCTTCACGCAAGCCGGCGCGAAACGGCCTCGACTGCCTTCAGGCCGGAGCCGAACCGCGCCATCGCCTCCCGGTTCCGCTCCAGTTCGGCGTAGGGAAGGTACCGTACATCCAGGTCCGCGACCCGGCTGAACGCGGGACGTCGCAGCTGGGACCGGACTTCCTCCTCCCGGCCGTCGGGCGCCACCAGGAAGAGGCCGTGCACCGCGCCCTCCGGCGCTCCCAGGGTCGCCGCCGGATCGTCCCGCCAGCGGGTGATCAGCGGGCGTAGCGACTCGAAGGACATGGGATGGGCCGGTGCAATGGTCGGGGAAAGATGAAGCGGAGCGAGCGCGCGGCGTAGCCGCCGCCCCCGGCCGAACGAGTCGAATCTACACGTCGATTTTGCCCGCTGTAAAGCGGGAGCGGAGCTGTCGCTCATCGCAGCGGACGGGCGCAGGGCACGTACCAGCACCGGCATGACCGCTCCGGCACGCTCGCGCCTCACGCTCAGGGGCCCGCCACACCCGCTCCCGGGCGGGAAGTTGCCCCGTCCGGCGCCTCGGGGGCGTTGGGCCGCCACTGGAGCCCAAGCATCAGCCGGGGCAGGTTCCCGGATGCGGTGCGTGGAAGCCGGACGGTTCGGTTGCCAGCCTCCAGCGTCCGGAACCAGACCGCATCGGTCGAGACTTCGATGCGGACGGAGGCGTCGCCGGGGAGCCCCGCGCTCCCCCAGGTTCGCTCCGCGGCGAAGCCGAACCGGACGCCCCGGCCCCGCAGGGAGAGCGGGCGCGCCACGGAGTCCGCCGGGCCACCCGCGGAATCGCGAGCATAGCCGGGGAGCTGGTCGGGACGTGCCATCACCTGCCCGAGACTGGTCCCCACGCCGCCGACGTGGAGCTCGGGCCGCCACCCCGCCATCCGCAGCGCGGGACGCCAGTGCGCGGAGCCGTGGACCGAGGCGTAGACGGAGGCTTCGCGTCCCATTCGGATGCCATCGCGCACGATCTCCGGACCGATGTCCAGCCCCGCCGCCTCCGCTCCCACGCTGGCCCCGAACGACTGCCGGTCGAATCGGAGCCACACAGCCATGCCCGGGCCCGCCCGGAACCGGCCCACCCCCTGGAACGGCTCCCGCCCAGGTGCGTTGAGGAACGGCCGGGTCACCACCACACCCATGCCCAGGCCGAGCCCGGACGGGGCGGTGGCGGGGCTGTCCTGTGCCGGCGCGGACAGGGGGAGCAGAAGGACGAAGGCGGCACCCCATAGCGTGCGGTTCATCGAGAGGCGGAGTTCGGGTTGCGCGCCAGGCCGGATCATCCGCGGTCCGCCTCTCCTGCACCGCGCCGGGCGTCGGTGGGCTCTTCCGAGCCCTTGAAGCCGGCCTGCCGGAACCCGCGAGCGGCCGTACCGGCCGGACCCCCAGCTTCGCCGAAGAACCGCGTCGCGACGCCGAGCGCCGCGTCGGTCCTTGCCATCGACGCCGCGCCGTCCGGCTCGATCCCGGAGAGCGCGCGGATGCAGTCCACGGTCTCAGGTACCACGATCGCCTCGTTGTGCACCTGGAAGGTGAGATAGACCTCACGCTGGTCGGCGGCGAGCGCGTCCTCCCACACCGCCACCTCCCACATGTCTCCCCGCGGCCGCCCCAGGTCGCGCATGAGCTCCATCACCGAGTTGAGTGCCACGAGCCCTTCGTCCGCACGGACGAACGCGATCCGCGGTGCGCCACGGAGGGCCGCGCGCAGCTCTTCCAGGTCAACGGGCCGGCTGGTCTCGACCATGGCGTAGTGCAGGTGGCTCAGGTTGTACGGCCCCGCGCCGGCCAGCGTCGTGATGTCGAGATCGGGGATCACCGTCTGCGCGTCCGGCCCCTGGTGGCTGGGAACCGTCGTCTCCGGGATGGCCGTGTTGATCATCCCGTTCCGGTGCGATTCCCAGGGGTCCGTCGCGCGCCGCAGCAGCACGGCGCGCACCCGCATCACCCAGCCGCGCTGGTGGAGGGCGTGCGTGATCCGGCAGAGCGCCGTGGTATTGCACGAGACCACGCGCGCCGAGTCCCGACCCACGGCACCCGCGTAGTTCACCTGCGCAACGAACGAGTAGCCCGCCACCTCGTGCTTCTCCCCGCCCTGCCAGATGGACTTGACGCCGGCCGTGCGGTAGCGCTCCCGGTTTTCGGCACCCACCTTCTTGGGCGTGCAGTCCACGACCACGTCGACCCTGCCGAGCAGGTCCTCCAGCGATCCCGCCACCGGCACGCCTGCGGCCTCCATCTCGCTCTGCTTGTCACCGGCTGATGCAAACACGGGATAGCCGCGCTCGACCGCCACGCGGATCCGATAGTCGGAAACCACGTCGGCCACCCCGACCAGCTCCATGTCGTCCTGCAGCGCGACGGCGTCCGCGACGCGCTTGCCGATCACCCCGTATCCGTTCACCGCGACACGCACTCTCCGGGTCACCATCCTCTCTCCCTCCACTCCGCAGTCGTTGTGGTCAGCAGGACGCCGGCGGCGCGCGGTCCTCGGCTTCGTCTGCACGAGAATGCGCGATGAAGAGCTCGCTGGCGCGCCCGCAGATTTGATGCCGATTAAAATACACGCAGATCCGCCCCGTACCCTGTACCTGAGGCCGAACCGCGGGTTGCGGAGAATCGCTGGCCGGTGCCATATTTATGGCGCGTAAAACAGACTCGCAATCCCCGGCGCCGAAACCGCCGGCGCGGCTTCCGCGGCGCACATCTGGCGCGGAATGGGAGACGGATTTCCGGACGCGGGCACGGCGCCGCGTTCGAACATGCAGGAGCGATGCAGAGATGAAGTCCAACTCGCTGGAGCCCGACACCCGCCTGCTGCCGGCAGTGCCCGTGTCGCGGCGCGGCTTCTTGCGGACGGCAGGGGCCCTGGGCGCGTTCGCGGGAATCGAGGCCCTGCTGCCCGATTACGCCCGCGCGCTGCCACTTTCGCGTGCGCCAGACGGCCTGCAGCCCCGGATGGTCGACGGGCTCGCGGTCTACGACCTGGAGATCGCGAACACGCGGATCGCGGTCGCAGGCCGGCGCGCGAACGCGATCACCATCAACGGGACCGTCCCGGGTCCGCTG
>NZ_DASURI010000978.1:0-4365 GCF_036280135.1 Longimicrobium sp. | reverse complement strand
ACGTGGAGGGCCTGTCGCGCGCCATCGGCTGCCTGGCGACGAAGGACGAGCTGCGCGGGCGCCTGGCCGCTGCCGGCCGCGAGACGGCGCTGCGCCGCTGGGACCGCGCCCGCCTCGCCGCCGAGGCCGCACCGCTGTATCGTTCGCTCGTGGCGGCGAGATAGGCGTCCTGGCCGTCCGCGCGGTGGAAACGCCTAAAACGAATCCACGATCTGAACGCTGATCCCGGAGCGCTCCTTTCCGGCGGGCCGCGGCCCCACCTGGATACGGACGTCCAGGTCCAGCGCGTTCAGCAGGCGCTCAAGCCGCTCCTGGCTGAACCCGTCGACGCGCGCGTTCATGATGGCCGACACGTCGGGCTGGCGGATGCCGAGGAGCTTGGCCGCCTGGGTCTGCGTGAGCCCGCGGCGGCGGATTTCGAGCGTGATCGCCGCGGCCAGGCCGACCTGCGCGCGTTCGTCCGGAACGTCGAGGGCTTCGAAGACGTTGTCGATCTCCGTAAAGGCGACATCTTCTTCCTTCATTGCTCGTTCTTCGATGCAAAGTGGAGCCGATGATGTTCCCGGGCCGCCGCGAACCGGGCGCGGATCGTCTCGATCGCGGGTTTGGGCGTGGCGATTCCGGACGTGGACTTCTTCTTGAACACGTGCAGCAGGTACACGCATTCAGGAAAATCGGCGACGAACGCCGCGCGGTAGGTGTCGCCGTCGTGGTTCTCGGCCAGTTTGAGAACCTCGCGCGGTAACCCTTCTCCAAAGCGCCTGCTGTCCGCGGGATGCGCGCCAAGCTGCACCATCCACAGCGCGTTCCCGAACGCTGCCCTGACCTGTTTTGGCATCTCGTGCAGGTCACGCAGGCTGGATCCCACTCCGATCAGCTTCTTTCGCGGTGGCATCGGCTGCTTCATGAACTATAGCCTATCCACTATAGGTGAACAAGGTGCACCGGAGTGGGAACGATGTGCACTTCTGTTCTTTTTGTCCAGAGCCCGCCAAGTGAGCGGCCTGGGCAAGGCTCGCGCGCTGCTATACCGTTTTCTGGCGCAAAGGTACTGCTGTGCGGCTGACCTCTTTCGAGCGGTTTCAGTTTGGCCGGTGGCGTGTCCGGAGCGTGGTCTGGATCGGCTGCGGCGCGGTAGATAGATTTCCTGTAAAATGATGCGCCTGGCGTGTTTGGAGCGGGTGTTTTTCAGGGGTTGACGGGTGAGAACGGTGTGCATATCCTTGCCTTCCACTGGCGACGCAATGCGCTTTTTCAAGGCAACCAAGATGAAGACGCTCCGCGACCCATCCACGCCCCGTGGCGCGGTCCAGCCGGCCCCGCACGCGGCCCCGGCACCGCTCCCACCGTCCGAAGACCAGCGGTTCTTCGACGAGTCGCTGCGCGCGTCCATGCGCAGCCTTGGACGGCTCATCCAGAACCGGCGCAAGGCCAACGGCTGAGCATCGCCGGCGGCAGCACCCTGAGGCCAGGAGCGACACGCGAGCTCCTGGCCTTTTCCATTCTCCGGCCCAGGAGGCGCGACCACGGATGCCCGGCCCCGGACAGGTGTACTATCTTCCGCCCGAGCTGCGCGAAGGCCCGGGCAAGGGCGATCGCCCGCACCTGGTGCTGAGCCTGTGCGCGCCCGGCGCCGAGACGTCCACCTTCGCGTACGGCAGCACGAAGGCGACCGACGCGCTCCGCGGGGCCGCGCACGTGCTCGTGGATCCGCATATGACCGGGCAGCGCGGAACGGGACTGTCCTGGCCCACCTATTTCTATCCATCGCGACTGCTTACATTTGCCGTCGACGATCTGCCGGCGCCGGCCGGCCGCATCGTTCATGAGCTGCCTTTTGTCCGGCAGCAGCTGCGGCGCGCGCTGGGGTTGGGGCAGGGCGTCACCCACGAGGCCAACGTACGCGGCGCGAACCGCCGCGGTCGCATCGCGGAATACAGGCGGGAGATCTCGGAAGATCTGGGCGCCACGCACTGCCTGGTGGTGACGGAGGCCGCCTACTCCCGCACCGCCCTCCAGCAGACCACGATCCCGCTCCTGAACGCGATGGAATTCGACGCGGCGCCGGGGGACGTTCTGGTGCAGGACACGTCGGGCTGGCAGGGCCGCTTCGCCCTCCGTCTGCACCCCGTGCTGATCGCCGTCCCGCTCGTCACGACCGTTCACGAACGCGATTCCATCGCGCGCTACACGCGGACCATCGTGAGCGAGACGACCATGCGGGAGGTGGAAGCCTCGCTCATGCTGCACTTTGGACTGTAGGCCGTGACCCTCCGCGCGCTGCACGTGTACTCGGGCAACTTGTACGGCGGGGTGGAGCGGATGCTCACCACGTTCGCCGGGCTGCGCGGCGTCTCCGGGCTCGAGCAGCGGTTCGCGCTGTGCTTCGACGGACGATTGGCGGACGAGATCCGCGCGGCGGGCGCGCCGCTCGCCCTTCTCGGCGACGTGCGGATGAGCCGGCCGTGGACGGTGCTCCGCGCGCGGCGGGCGCTGCGGCGCACGTTGCGGGATGCGCGGCCGGACGTCGTCATCTGCCATTCGTCGTGGACGCAGGGGCTGTTCGGCGGCGTGGTGCGCGACGCGGGTGTTCCGCTCGTCTTCTGGCTGCACGACTTCGTGACGGGGGAGACGTGGGCGGACCGGCTGGCGCGGCGGACGGCGCCGGACGCGGCCATCTGCACGAGCGCGTTCGCCGGCGAGTCGCTGGGCCGCCTGTGGTCGCACGTTCGCGGCGACGTGGTGTATCCGCCCGTGCCGCAGCCGGATACGCCTGTGGACCGCGCCGCCCTTCGCGCGGCGCTGCGGACGCCCGCGGACGACGTCGTCATCCTGCAGGCGAGCCGGATGGAGCCGTGGAAGGGGCACCGACTGCTGGTGCGGGGGCTCGCGGCCATCCGCGACCTGGAGGGATGGACGTGCTGGATTGCGGGCGGAGCGCAGCGGCCGCACGAGGAAGCGCACCGCGCGGAGGTGGCGGCGCTGGCGCGAAAGCTGGGCGTGGCGTCGCGCATCCGGTACCTGGGCCACCGCGGCGACGTGCCCGCGCTGATGGCGGCCGCGGACGTGCTCTGCCAGCCCAACGTGGGCCCGGAGCCGTTCGGGATCGCGTTCGTGGAGGGGATGCACGCCGGCCTGCCCGTCGTGGCGACGGCCATCGGCGGGGCGCGGGAGATCGTGGACGCGTCGTGCGGCATCCTGGTCCCGCCGGACGACCCCGCCGCACTCGGCGATGCGCTGCGCCAGCTGGTGCGGGACGCGGACCTGCGCGCCCGGCTCGGCGCGGCGGGCCCCGCGCACGCGCGTGCCCTGAGCGATCCCGCGCGGCAGGCGGAGCGCATGCGCGACGTGCTGGCGAGGGTGGTGCGGAGCGCACGAGGAAGCACCACGCAGAGCCCCTAACAGAGCCCCATGGGGCCCCAGCCGGAGCGGGTAAACCCGCCGCTGGGACAGCGGTAAGCCCTGTCTCGCGCTGACGCGCTCTGCGAACAGGGCTTCAACCGACCGGGCACGGAGTTCGTGCCGGAGGGCGGGCTCTCCCGGGCAGTCCGCGTAGGCGGACTTCGCGAATTTCCAGCGGCGAATTTATCCGCTCCTGGTCGCGATGCTCGCCGGATGCACTGGATCCGCCCCCTCCCTCCACCGGGCACGGAGTCGGTGCCGGAGGGCAGGGCTCGTTGAAGTCTACACCCTCTCCCGCGCAGTTTGCGGGAGAGGGACGCGAGGAACGAGCGGGGTGAGGGTCCGAGCGAGGTGAGGGCCCCTCCGTTAGATTCTCCCCCGCCGCACATCAGTTTCCCCATCACCCACGCCGGATGACGGACGCAGCCCCCACCACGGAAGAACGCGCGCGGCGCAGCCTGGGCTCCAGCGGCGACGCCGTCTACCGCATGGTGCAGCGCGCGGTGCGCGTGCGGCACGCCGGCGGCGGCACGCTCGTGGACGTGGGCTGCGGCAGCGGCCAGCTGTGGCCGTACCTGCGCGGCGACTTCGGCCGGTACGTGGGCGTGGACGTCGTCCGCTACGACGGCTTTCCCGCGGACGGCGAGTTCCACGTGCTGGACCTGGACCGCGGTGACGTGCCGCTCCCCGACGGCATCGCCGACGTGGCGGCGGGCGTGGAGACCATCGAGCACCTGGAGAACCCGCGCGCCTTCCTCCGCATGCTGGCGCGTCTGGCGCGGCCCGGCGGATGGGTGATCGTCACCACCCCCAACCAGCACAGCCTGCTCTCCAAGGGCACCTTCCTGCTGCGCGGCGAGCACGCGGCGTTCACGGACACGTCGTATCCCGCGCACATCACCGCGCTGCTGGCGGTGGACCTGCGGCGGATGGCGGCGGAGTGCGGGCTGGCGGACGTCGCCA
>NZ_DASURI010000977.1:0-4670 GCF_036280135.1 Longimicrobium sp. | reverse complement strand
GGAGAGCGAGTCCGCCCCCATGCCGATGAGGAGGAAGGCGCCCAGCGGGTTGGAGGCCAGCTCGCCGCACACGCTCACCTCGATGCCGCCCGCGTTCCCCGCGCGGACGATCAGGTCCAGCAGCCGCACGACGGCGGGGTGAAACGGGTTGTACAGCCGCGCCAGGCGCGAGTTGCCCCGGTCCACGGCCAGCGTGTACTGCACCAGGTCGTTGGTGCCGATGGAAAAGAAGTCCACGTGCCGCGCCAGCTCCCCCGCGGAGAGCGCGGCGGCGGGCGTCTCCACCATGGAGCCCAGCGTGTAGCGCAAGGGCACGTCCTCGCCCTCGTCCGCCAGCTGCGCCATGCACTCGTCGATGAGCACCCGCGTGCGCTCCACCTCCGACGCCTCGTTGACGAGGGGGAGCATGATGCGGATGTCGCCGTGCGACATGGCGCGCAGCAGGGCCCGCAGCTGCGTGCGGAAGATGTCGGGCTCGTCCAGGCACACGCGGATGGCCCGCCACCCCAGGAAGGGATTCTCCTCGCGCCCGATGTGCAGGAACGCGGGGAACTTGTCGCCGCCCAGGTCAAAGGTGCGGATGACGACGGGCTGCCCCGGGAACGCCTCGGCCACGCGGCGGTAGGCGGCGTACTGCTCTTCCTCGCCCGGCGCCGTGTTGCGGCCGATGACGAGGAACTCCGTGCGGTACAGCCCCACCCCCTGCGCGCCGTGGTTGCGCGCGTTCTCCGACTCGCCGGGAAGGTCGATGTTGGCCAGCAGCTTTACGGGGTGCCCGTCGCGGGTGACGGCGGGGAGCTCGGCCATGAGCACCAGCTCCTGCTCCCACTCGCGCACCAGGTAGTCGCGCTGGCGGTACGCCTCCTTCTCCTCGTCCGACGGCTCGATGACCACGCGGCCCTGCCGGCCGTCCAGGATCACCTCGTCGCCGTCGCGCAGCGTCTCGGAGAGGTTTCCGAGCGCGACCACGCAGGGGATGTCCAGCGAGCGGGCCAGGATGGCGCTGTGCGACGTGCGCGTCCCCAGGTCCGTGGCGATGCCCACGACGTGCCTGGGATCCAGCTGCACGGTCACGGAGGGCGTGAGCTCGCGGGCCACGAGGATGACCTTGTCGCCCTCCACGCGGGCGGCCAGGTCCGGGTCCGGCATCCCCATCAGCCGGCGCAGGACGCGGGTCTGGATGTCGGCCAGGTCCGCCAGGCGGTCCATGATCATGGGGTGCGAGCTGTGCGACAGCGCGCTTTCCCACTCCAGCACCCGCAGCTCGAAGGCGCGCTCCGCCCGCAGGTGGTTGTCGCGGATGAGCCCCATGGTGCCCTGCAGCAGGTCCGCGTCCTCCAGCATGAGCAGCTGCGGCTCGAAGATGCGGGCCTCCACCTCGCCCACGGCGGCGGCCGTGCGCTCCTGCACCACCCGGATGCGCTCCTGCGCGTACGCGCACGCCTCGCGAAAGCGCGTGATCTCCCGCTCCACCTCGGTGTCGGCGATGGTGGCGCCCTGGGGCACGCGCGGCACCTCCCAGCGCAGCACCCGCGCGGGGCCGATCACGATGCCCGGCGAGGCCGGGATGCCGTCGCGGACCAGGCTCACGGCCCCTACTCCTCGCCGAAGCGGTTGCGGACGAGCTCCGCCAGGGCCCCCACGGCGTCCCGCGCGTCGTCGCCGTCCGCGCGGATGGCCACCGTGGAGCCGCACTCGGCCGCGAGCATCATGACCCCCATGATGCTCTTGCCGCTCACTTCCACGTCGTCCTTGCGGATGAACACCTCGCTCGTGAAGCGGTTGGCCAGCTTCACGAACTCCGCCGCGGGGCGGGCGTGGAGCCCGTACTTGTTCACGATGGTGACTTCGGTCTCGTGTTGCATCCCGTCCAGTGCTGTCATCAGGAGTCGGTGGCCAGCACCACGCCGGCCACCAGCAGCGCCGTGAGCCCCAGCGCGGCCACCCACCGCACCCGCGGACCCAGCGCGATCCCCGCCACGAGCGCCGCGGCGCCCACGGCCGCGTACGCCCAACCGATCCGCACCTCGCCCCAGCCCAGGGCCAGCACGGCCGCGAAGCCGCTGAGCACGGCCCCCACGTCGGCCGCCCGCTCGCCCAGCTTCTCGAACGGCGCCTCGCGCAGGGCCCGTCCCACCTGCACCCCGTCGCGCAGCCCCACCTCCAGCCCCCACGACCGCATCCACAGGTGCAGGCCGTTGTAGCTCACGAGGAACGCGATCACGGAGATCCACCACCCCGCCCCCGCCAGCAGCAGCGCCACCATCAGCAGGGCGCAGGCGGGGCGCCACATCAGCCACACCAGCCGGTCGCCGATGCTGCCCAGCGAGCCGCGGACGGCCGCCTTGAACCGGCCGATGGTCTCCGGCGGCACCCCGTCGGCCTCCAGCCGCGCCACGGCGCCGGCGGCCACCGTGGCCAGGTACGGGTGCGCGTTGAAGAGCTCCGTGTGCCGCGCCACGGCGGCCCGCAGACGCGCCGGATCGTCCCCGTACAGGTGCCGCAGGGCCGGCGCCAGGACGAACACCAGCCCCGTGCCGATGAGCGTGGTGTAGTTCCACGATCCCTGCACGGCGAACGAGCGCAGCAGCATGGCCCGGCGCACGGACCGCGGCAGGGCCGGCCTGGCGCCGGCGGGGGCGGTCCCGGGCGGCTGGCTCACCGCAGCCACAGCAGCAGGGCCCCCGCCACCCCGCCCGCCACGAACAGCGGCAGCCGTCGGCGGCCAAAGAGCCGCAGCGAGCTGGCCAGGGCCGCCGCGGCCGAGACGGCCAGCGCCGGCCGCGTCCACTGCTCGCGGAACGGGATCCACCCCAGCGTCTCCAGCAGCGTTCCCAGGATCAGCAGCCCCAGCAGGGTCACGGCCACGCCGCGGAGAAAGTCCAGGCCAATGGCCCGCGCGTGGAGCCGCTCGAGGGTCCCCAGGTCCACCGGCCCCTCGGCGGGGACGGCGCTGCGCGCGTTCCAGCGGCGCAGCGCCTCCACGGAGCGGCCGCCCACCCAGCCCCACGCCAGCATGAAGACCACGGAGGCCAGCAGGGCCACGGGCTTGGCCGTCCCCGCCCCGGCGTACGCGCCCGCGGCGGCCACGGCGGCGGGCCCGGCCTCCGGGTAGCGCGCGGCGCCCACGGGCAGCACGGCCAGGTGGATGGCCTCCAGCAGCAGCCCCACGATGATGCCGGCGTGCGGGTTCCCCATCACCATCCCCGCCAGCCCCGCCGCGATCAGGGGGCGGCTGAGCATGAACTGCCCCAGCGAGGTGGCGTCCAGGGCCAGCACCCCGCCCAGCAGGCCCAGCAGCAGCAGGTGCAGGGGATCGGGGATCATCGTCCGGTGCCGACCAGCTCCTCGAGGGTCACGCGCTTGCTGGCCGGCAGGTCGCGCGCGCTCACCAGGGCCCCCGTGTCGGCGATGCGGCGCAGGGTCTCGCGGTCGCCGTCGTCCAGGTGCAGGTAGGGCAGCACCCGCTCGCGGCCCTCCGCGTGGTGAATGCCGCCCAGGTTCACCTCGTCGCCCCGCAGCAGCCCGCCCTCCGCCAGGCGCAGGGCCGTGCCCACGTCGCGGACCAGGACGATCACGCGATGGCCGCCGTCGCGCCACCCGGCCAGCCGGGGGCGCGCGTCGGCCACGGAGGCAAACGAGGCCTCCATCTCCGGCGGCACGCCCAGGCAGTACAGCTCCTGCTCCCAGGGGCTGGCGGCGATGTCGTCGTCCACGACGACGATGCGGTCGGCGTGCAGGGGGCCGCCCCAGCCCACGACCACCTGGCCGTGGATCAGGCGCTCGTCAACGCGAAGCAGCACGATCGGCATGCGGCGGGGTCTCCCGGCACGATCCCGTGATCGCGGCCTTGCCCTTGTTCACGAGCCGGTCCACCAGCTCGGGAAGGGGAAGCTCGCGGTGAAATACGAAGTCCAGCAGCATGGGCAGGTTCACCCCGCAGATCACGGCCGTCTCCGGCCGGTCCAGGGTAAGCCGCCGCGCCGCGAACGCGCAGCTGCCGGACGGCATGTCGGTGAACACCACGGCGGGGCTGCCCCCCAGGGCGTCCCGCACGGCGTTCTGCAGGGCCTCGGGGCCGCACCCCTCGTTGCTCACGGCGCGCAGCACGTCGGCGTCGGCGCCGGCGATCTGGCGGACGGACTGCACCAGCCCCTCGGCCAGCGAGGCGTGGCTCACCACCAGCCCACGGACGGGCTCACTCATAATCCTCCTCCAGGTACTCCTGCGTGCCGCCGGACATCCGGCTCTGGAGCCGCTGGTTGAACAGGCGGGCGCTGTCCACGCCCGAATACTTCAGCAGGTGGTTCATGGCCACCACCTCGCACACCACCGTGATGTTCTTACCCGGCACCAGCGGAACGGTTACCAGCGGCACGGGCACGCCCAGGATGTCCATCGACTTCGTGTCCAGCCCCGTGCGGTCGTAGACGGCGTCCTGGTCCCAGATCTCCAGCTGCACCACCACCTCCACGCGCTTTTGCTGGCGGATGGCGCGGATGCCGAACATGGTGCGGATGTCGATGATCCCCACCCCGCGGATCTCCATGTGGTGCCGCTGCAGCTCGTGCCCCTTGCCGATGAGCACCTCGTTGCCCCGCCGCGTGATCATCACCAGGTCGTCCGCCACCAGGCGATGCCCGCGCTCCACCAGGTCCAGCACCGTCTCG
>NZ_DASURI010000976.1:0-4100 GCF_036280135.1 Longimicrobium sp. | reverse complement strand
TCATCGTCCTGTGCTTTGCCGAGGCGGGCAGCCGCGTGGACCTCACGGGCGGGCCGTACGCGTACGTGGAGATCGCGTTCGGCCCGTTCGCCGGCTTTCTCTCCGGCGTGATGCTGTGGGCCGTGGGCACGCTGGCCCTCTCCGCCGTCAGCACCCTCTTCGCCGACGCCGTGGGCGCCCTGGTGCCCGCGCTGGGCGGAGGGGGCGCGCGCGTGGCGCTGCTGATCCTGGTCCTGGCGCTGTTCACGAGAATCAACGTGCTGGGCGTACGGCAGGGCAACGCGGTGAACGCGGTGGCCACCGTGGCCAAGCTGCTGCCGCTGGTCCTTCTCGTGGTGCTGGGCGTGTTCGCCGTCCGGGCCGAGAACCTGGCATGGACGACCACGCCCGGCGCCCAGGACGTGGCCCGCGCCTCCATCGTGCTGATCTTTGCCTTCGCGGGCATCGAGAGCGCGCTGGTGCCCAGCGGCGAGGTCAAGGACGTGGCCCGCACGGTGCCGCGCGCCGTCTTTCTCGCGATGATCGGCATCACGGTGCTGTACCTGGCCATCCACCTGGTGTCCCAGGGGGTGCTGGGCGGCGGGCTGGCGGGGCAGGCCACGCCCCTGGCCGAGGCGGCCGGCCGGGTGATGGGCCCCACGGGGCGCACGCTGCTGCTGGCGGGGGCGAGCATCTCCATGTTCGGCTACATCGGCGGGATGATGCTGGCCACGCCGCGCGCCCTGTTCGCGCTGGGGCGCGACGGGTTCCTGCCGCGGGCGCTGGCGTCCGTGCACGCGCGGCACCGCACGCCGCACGTGGCCATCGTGGTGCAGGCCGTCATCGTGGCGGCGCTGGCCATCACCAGCGGCTTCGAGACGCTGGCCATCCTGGCCAACCTGGCCACGCTGCTGCTGTACGCGGCGTGCTGCCTGGCCGCGTGGGAGCTGCGCCGGCGCGACGTGCGGGCCGGCGGCCACCCGTTCCGCGTGCCCGGCGGCGCGGTGGTGCCGTTCCTGGCACTGGCCGCCATCATCTACCTGCTGACGAGCATCACCCTGGGCGAGTGGATGATGGCCGGCGTCGTGATCGCCATCTCCACGCTCATCTACTTCGTCACGGCCGGCGCCCGCGCCGCGCGCAGGCCGGCGCCGACGTCCTGAAGCGGCCCTCACCCGGGGGCCCTCACCCGCTCGCTGTCGCTCGCACCCTCTCCCGCAAACTGCGCGGGAGAGGGTGTAGACTTCCACGGGGTGATTGCAACGGGGGCGGAGATTTCCACGGGGGTGAGATCGGGGCGGGAACCAGCCCGTCGCTGCGCGACGGGGGGCCCTCTCCCCCGACCAGCCTTTTGCTCGTTCAACTTCGGGGGAGGGGTTTTGTCGTGGGGGTGGTTCAGCGCGCGGAACCGAGCTCGTGCTGGGGATGGGTTCTCCCCCTCCCCCGCGAAGCGGGGGCAGGGGGTCGGGGGGAGGGGGCCCTCGGCGGGCGAGAGATACTTCGCCAATCCGCACGATCCCGTCACGTCCGCGCGCGGGTCTTGCCACCGGTCGAATGATGAGCGTTCCGCACGCGCAACGGGGGGAGGAGCGATGGAGGCGGTGATCCTGGTGGGGATCCAGGCGTCGGGAAAGTCGACGTTCTATCAGCAACGATTCTTCGACACGCACGTGCGCATCAGCCGCGACCTGCTGCGCACGCGCAACCGCGAGCAGCAGCTGATGCGGACGTGCCTGCAGACGCGTCAGCCGTTCGTCATCGACAACACCAACGTGACGGCGGAGGAGCGCGCGCGGTTCATCGGCCCGGCGAAGGCGAACGGCTATCACGTCGTGGGCTACTTCTTCCGCACGGAGACGCGCGCGGCCATCGCCCGCAACAAGCTGCGCCAGGGCAAGGCCGTCGTCCCCATCCCCGGCATCCTGGGCACGTACAAGAAGCTGGAGGAGCCGCGGATGGACGAGGGATTCGACGAGCTCTTCGCCGTCATCCTCACGCCGTCCAACGAGTTCGTCGTGGAGCCCTTCGTCCCCGCCTCTCCCCCGCCGGGCTGAACTTTCCCGATCCATTCCCTTCACCCGACGGAAATCGCTGACGGTGGTGATTCCCCCGACCGCCGAATCCGCCGGGGGCCGACAGACCGATGCGTGGCCGCGGATTATCGTGGTCCGTACAGGCGCGGCCGGGTGGGCGCGCCGCGGCACCCGTGCGTCCCGGAGGCTCCCATGCAGACCGTCGCATCCACCGATCCCTGGAGCGTGTCCGAGGCCGACTACCCGGCCGACGCCTCCGAGCCCGAGCAGCTGCGGCACCTGCTGCGCTACGCCGTGCTGGCGCCCTCCGCGCACAATGCGCAGCCGTGGCGGTTTCGCGTGACGGACGCGGGCATCGAGCTGCACGCGGACCGGTCGCGCGCCCTGCCCGTCTCCGATCCCGACGGCCGCGAGCTCGTCATCGGGTGCGGCGCGGCACTCTTCTTCTTGCGCGTAGCCGTGCGACGGTTTGGGCACATGGATCGCGTGCACCTGTTCCCGGACCCCGCGCGCCCGGACCTGCTGGCCCTGGTAAGCCGCGGCGACGAGGCGCGCGCCAGCCGCGAGGTGCTCACGCTGTTCCGCGCCATCCGCGAGCGCCGCACGTACCGCCCCGCGTTCGAGGAGCGGGCGGTGGGCGCGCCGGACCTGGCGGCGCTGCTGGAGGCGGCGGAGGACGAGGGCGGATGGCTGCGCCCCGTGGCCGGCCCTCTGCGCGACGACGTGGCCGCGCTGGTGGAGGAGGCGGACAAGCGGCAGTACGCGGACAGCGCGTTCCGGCGCGAGCTGGCGGGATGGATCCGCTCGGGAACGCGCGGCGTGGAGGACGGCATCCCGGCGTACGCACTGGGCATCCCGGACCTGCTGGCGCCCCTGGGCCCCACGCTGATGGGCGCGCTGAACCTGGGCGGCATGCGCGGCGGCAGCGACCGGCGCGCGGCGCAGGCGGCGCCCCTGCTGGCCGTGCTGGGCACGGAGGGCGACCGGCCGTCGGACTGGCTGCACGCGGGGCAGTCGCTGGCGCGGGTGCTGCTGGCCGGCCAGGCGCGCGGACTGAGCGCCGCGTTCCTCAACCAGCCGGTGCAGGTGCCGGAGCTGCGCGCGCGTCTGCGCGAGATGCTGGGCCGGGAGGCGTGGCCGCAGGTGATCGTGCGGATGGGCCACGGAAAGGCGCTGCCGCCTACGCCGCGGCGGACGGTGGAGGAGGTGCTGGTGTCGTAGGCCGGTCGGGGACGGATCGTCGGAGAGCGCCCGGTCCGCGTGCGCGGGCCGGGCCGTCGGGTGCATGGCCCCACGTGGCAAGAAGGGAGGCCTTGATGCAGACCCTGGAGACCATTGGCTGGGCGCGCGTGCTGAACGACTTTACCCAGCGGAACGGCGGCCGGCCCACGCGGATGGAGGTGGATGATCCGCGTATCGGCGCGCAGGTGCAGCAGACGGACTACCGCCTGTTCGGGGTGGCGTACGACCCGCGCGACGGCAGCGTGGAGGTGATGACGGGCGACTACGGCACCACGGACGGCCACATGACGCACACCATCCGCCACGTGACGGACGTGTGGGTGCTCACGGACAACGGCGGCCGCGACGAGGCCCTGTGCATCGCCCACGACCACGGCCACGGGCAGACGCTGCTGCACCTGCTCTGGAGCTGAGCGGGGAGACGGATGACGTTCGTGCACCGAGGCGAACCGTCTGCCGGCCCGCCGAGAGCCCCCACCCCCCGACCCCCTGCCCCCGCTCCGCGGGGGAGGGGGAGAACTGCACTGGACATACGGACGGTTCGCGCCGGGAGCCGCCCTTCTCCCGGCCTCTCCCCGCTCGTTCCTCGCGGAGAGAGGAGAACCCAGCCCCAGCACGGGTTGAGTTCCGCGCGCTGAATCGTCCCTACGACAAACCCCTCCCCCGAAGTTGGGGGAGGGGTCGACCGCCGTTGCGAGGCACGAGCAAAAAGGCGGTCGGGGGAGAGGGCCCCCCGTCGCGCAGCGACGGGCCGTTTTCCCGCCCGATCTCACCCACGCAGAATCTCCGCCCCCGTGCAATCACCCCGTGGAAGTCTACACCCTCTCCCGCGCAGTTTGCGGGAGA
>NZ_DASURI010000975.1:0-4333 GCF_036280135.1 Longimicrobium sp. | reverse complement strand
ACAACTTCAACGACAACTCGATCGACACCACCGTTCGATGGTTTCCCGCCGTGGAGCGAGCCCGGGAGGTCAACGGACGCATCGAGATCCCTCTCCCCAGCGGGACCGCCGGGTCAGGGGTGCTCGGCTCACAAACCGCCTATGACCTGAGGGCTTCCGAGGTACGGGTGGAGCTCGTTCACGCGCCGCAGCACCATCCCCTGGTGGAGACCCACCTGCTGGTGGTCAACGGCAGCGACTACACCAAGCTCGCGCTGATCGACGGCGTGCTGGGTGCCTACCGCTGGGTGAGCGGTGCGGGCACGACGCTGGGGACGGTGCCCTACGATGCCGCCCTGCACCGCTGGCTGCGCATTCGCGAGGCGAACGGCACCGTGTTCTACGAGATGTCGCCCGACGGTGCATCGTGGACCCTGCTGGCCACCAGCGACGACCTGTTCGATCTCTCCGCGGTGTTCCTCCAGATCCGGGCCTCGACGTACGGCGCCGTGGCATCCCCGGGTCTGGCCGTGTTCGACAACTTCAACGTGCAGGGCACGTCCCTGGCCCGCCGCGTGGAGGAGCGGCGCAGGTCGGCCCGCGACGTCCGAGTGGAGGCGGCAGAGCTGGCGGCCGCGCGTCCGCACGACGAGCACGTCAACAACAACGACGAGGTCAACTACGCGGGGCGGCCGTTCATCGGAAGCTACAGCAAGAGCCTCGGGCACGACGAGCTGGGCGATCCCGACCCGGCCTCATACGCCACCCTGCTGCGCGCCCTGCAGAGCGAAGACCCGGCGGACTTCGAGGAGATCATCCTGGGCTCGCCCACGGCCAAGAAGCTCACCAACCCGCAGGCAGGGCTGGCGTTCGACGTCGAGGGGCCCGACGCGCAGGAGCGCACCATCCCCCCGGCGCCGCGCTTCGATAGCGAGCAGACGGCGCACGAGATGGGCGAGCTGTACTGGATGGCCGTCCTGCGCGACCTGCCGTTCGTGTACTACGGCTCCGACGGGACCGCCACGGCGGCCATCACGTCGCTGAACGGCGAGTTTCCCCGGTTCGGCGGCACGGTGCCCGTGACGGTGCAGAACCTTTTTCGCGGCATCTACCCCGGCGAGCAGGTGGGGCCCTACGTGTCGCAGTTCCTGCTCAAGGGCAACGTGGATCCCCGCAAGCCCGCCGGGCAGGGGCGCGACGCCACGGACGGCTTCATCTCCTACGGCTCGCGCGTCATCGACCAGCGGCTGTTCCCCGCCACGTCGGGCGTGGACCACCTGACCTCCTTCGCCACCTGGCTGGACGTGCAGAACGGCGCGGACCGGCGCGGCATGGAGACCTTCGACACCACCAGCCGCTTCATCCTGAACCTGAGGGCGGGCGCCACGTTCGTACACTTTGACCAGGTGCTGGATGCGTTCTACAACGCCGCGTGGATCCTGATGAGCGAGCCCACGGGCAACCAGCTCGCCGTCCTCACGCCCGGCACCGGACGCCCGCAGGTGGACCTGGAGTTTCCCAAGAACGCTGGTAACCCCTACGATCCGCCGGGGACGGCGACGGACAGCCGCACGCAGGTGGGATTCGCCACGTTTGGCCCGACGCACCTGCTGCAGGCGCTGGCGGAGGTGATGGGACGTGCTCTGCGGGCCGTGTGGTGGCAAAAGTGGGGGGTGCACCGCCGGCTGCGGCCCGAGGAGTACGGCGGCCGCGTGCACAACCACGTCACGGGCGCGCGCAGCTATCCCCTGCACACCAGCATCGTCACGTCCCTGCAGAGCGGCGGGCTGGCCCCGCACTTCGGGCAGGCGGGGGAGCAGTTCCCCGGCACGTACCTGCTGCCGCAGGCGTACCCCGAGGGCGCGCCCACGCACCCCGCGTACGGCGCCGGCCACGCCACGGGCAGCGGCGCCATGGTGACCCTTCTCAAGGCGTTCTTCGACGAGAGCGCCCCCATCGAGAACCCCGTGCAGTCCGACGTCACCGGCAACGCGCTCGTGGCCTACACCGGTGCCGACGCGGGGCAGATGACCGTGGGCGGGGAGCTGAACAAGCTGGCGGGGAACATCGCCATCTTCCGCAACGCGGCGGGCGTGCACTGGCGCTCGGACTACACCGAGTCGCTGCCCTTCGGCGAGGCCATCGCCATCGGCCTGCTGCAGGAGATGTCCCTGGGCTTCAACGAGGACGACGCCTACTTCCAGCTGACGAAGTTCGACGGACAGACCATCCGCATCTTCGACGGCAAGGTGGTCCCCGTCGTGAGCTGACGGCGCAGATAGATAGTAGTGGTGACCGGATGCCGGCGCGGAGTTCCCGCGCCGGCATCCGCGCGTCCGGGGGGCTGGCCGCGCCTCCGGCCTCCTGTCACGCGATCCGCACACGCGCTCCGTGAACATGGGAGACGTTGCGCGGAGCGGATTGACAGCCATCGGGTGAGGGGCTATCCTTTATCAGCAACGAACGTCGGGATAGGAAAGCATTCGATCTTTCCGCCTGATCAGACCACGATCCGGGACCCGCGAGGCCCCCGCCGGCAGAGACGCCGGCCGGGGTCTTTCTGCGTCCCGGACCTCCCTCCCACGGCGCGCGGATCCTCGCGGCGCCGCGACAACCAGACACCGAGCGGCCGATCACAGGCCCCGCCCCGGCACAGCGCCCGGGACCGGGGCCTTTTCGTGTCGGCATGGCGCGAAGGGGTCCATCCCCCTCACCTCCTTCACGGAGACACGTCCATGCCTACCATCGTCACCAGGACGGTCAAGCCGTCCGGCGGGGACTATACCTCGCTCTCCCAGGCCATCCTGGACCTCAAGGCGCAGTACGCGGACCTCGTGGCGCTCGACACCATCCTGCGCATCGAGTGCCACGCCATGGAAGACACCAGCCGGGTGGACATCGAGGCGGACTGGATCACGGACCACGACCGCTACATCCACGTGGTGGTCCCCCGCGCCGCGCGGCACCGGGGCCGCTGGAGCACGGACGCGTACCGGCTGCGGGTGAGCGACCCGTACTGGGCCCTGTCCATCTCCACCACCGGCGTGCGGCTGGAGGGGCTGCAGGTGGAGAACGCCGCGGGCATCGGCATCGCCTTCCAGGCGGGGACCACGCTGGACGCGTACGTGGACGCCTGCATCATCCGCTTTTGCGGCGCGCCGCAGAACCGCTGGGAGCACCGCGGCATCTTCTCGCACTACACGGGCGGCACGCTCCGTGTACGCAACTGCGTGGTGTACGGCTACCAGGAGAACGTCTACTGGTCGTCCATGCGGGCGGGGGCGGAGCTGGTGTTCTACGGCAACACGCTGTACGGCGCCGGCGGCGGCAACCTGAGCGCCACGTCGCAGGAAAGCCCCGTCACGCTGCGCCTCAAGAACAACCTGTGCGTGAGCGCCGGCACGGGCAGCGACTTCAGCCTGGGCTTTGTCACCGCCCCGCAGACGGACCTGGCGCGCAACGTGTCGTCGGACCTGTCGGCGCCGGGCGACGACGCCATCCGCGGGGCCGGGGTGCGGCTGCGCGACGTGCAGGCCGAGGACTTTCGGCTGGACCGCGACGACACGGCGGCGCAGGACACGGGCGCGGACCTGCGCCAGGACCCGGCGTGGGCGTTTGCCACGGACGCGACGGGCGCGCCCCGCAAGGACGCGTGGAGCGTGGGCGCGCTGCAGTACGCCCCGTCGCGGCGGGACGCGGCGTTCGGCGTACGCCTCAAGGCGGCGCTCATTGCCCGCGGCCGGCCCCACCCGCTGCACTGCGACAACGGCGAGGAGGAGGACTACCCGTACGTGGCCAACTTCTCCAAGGGGCTGGAGCACGACAGCGTGGGCGACGTGGTGCCGTCGTCGTACCAGTCGCTGCTGCACGCCCTGGAGACGCGCGACCCGGCGGACTTCGAGGCTATCGACCTGGGGCCCGGGGGAAAGAAGCTCACCAACCCGCAGGGCGGCCTGGCGTTCGCGCTCGAAGGACCGGACCCGCAGTCCGTCACGCAGCCGCCCGCGCCCCGCATCGACTCGCCGCAGAACTCGTCGGAGATGGGCGAGCTGTACTGGATGGCGCTCGCCCGTGACGTGCACTTCAACGACTACGGCAGCAACGGCATCATCCAGGACGCCATCCAGTCGCTGAACACGGAGTTCTCGGACTTTCGCGGCCCGCGCGAGAGCGGCGCCGTGACGGCGCAGACGGTGTTCCGCGGCATCTACCCCGGCGAGACGGTGGGGCCCTACCTGAGCCAGTTCCTGCTCAAGGGCACGAGCGATCCGCGGCTGCCGTCCGGCCAGGGCCGCGGCACGGCGGACGGGCTCATCACCTACGGCGACCTCAAGATCGACCAGCGGCAGGTGAC
>NZ_DASURI010000974.1:0-2105 GCF_036280135.1 Longimicrobium sp. | reverse complement strand
GGAGAGGGTGCGAGCGACAGCGAGCGGGTGAGGGCCTTCCGCAGTTGCCGGCTATTCCCTGTTCCCTATTCCCTGCCGTTCCCCCTACTTCCTCGGCCCCACCAGCCACCGCGCCTCGGCCGTGGCCACCACGTCGCCGGCCGCGTCGCGGATGTCCGTGCGCACCACGATGTCGCGCTCGGCGTTGCTCTCCAGCACGGGCGCCGTGGCCTCGGCCGTCAGCGTGCCGCGCGCCTTCTTGGTGTAGTCGATGGACAGGCCCTTGAGGATGGACCGCGCGTCCGGCCGCATGGCGTAGTTCAGCGCCAGGCCCGTGGAGAGCTCGGCCAGGTTCATCAGCGCTACCGCGTGGATGCTGCGCAGGTGGTTGCGCACGATGCGCCGGTCGCGCAGGGTCACGCGCGCGTAGCCCTCGCGCAGCTCCTCCACCCGCGCGCCGATGGTGCCGCTGTACGGCACCAGCCGCCCCAGCAGCCAGCTGAAGACCGCCTTTCCCCCCGGCCGGCCGCTCCACTGCTGCCACTGCGCCCGGATCGCCCCCTCGGGTGTGCTCGCCGTCGTCGCCATTGCCGTCCTCGCCAGATTGTTACGTGAACGCCGCGGCGCATCCCCCGGCCGGCGGGTCGTTGAAGGTCCATCCCGCGAACGCGGAATCATTTAGCCCACTGAGCGGCGCTCGTCCAGAGCCGCGCATCGGTGGCGAGCGGATTCGGACGGGATTAAGCTGTGCGCCCCGCGTGAAACATTCGGCGTGGCGGCGGGGTGTCTATGCCCGTTCCGCCGCACCGACGAACCCTTTTTGACCCTCCCGTGAAGCCAATCATCCCGTTCGCGGCGCTTGCGTGCGCCCTGGCCGCCCCACCCGCCGCCGCGCAGGACGCGCCGCGCGCCACCTCCGTGTCGCTGGGCATCGGCGGCGGTACGTCCGTGGGCCTGTGGCGCGACCTGTCACCGCGCGTTCGCGCCGGCGTGGAGGCCGGCACCGACGTCTCGCGCCTCGAGGGCGACGACGGCGGGGAGGACTACACGAGCTTCTTCGTGGAGCCCACCCTGAAGATCTTTTCCGGCGCGGACGGCGACCTGCGCCCGTACACCCTGGTGGGCGTGTACGGGCAGCAGTACGGGCAGCGGTACGAGAACGTCGATCCCGACGCGGAAAGCGAGTGGCGCCGCCGCGAGCTGGGCGCCCGGGTGGGCCTGGGGCTGGAGTGGGCGCCCATCAGCCGCGTGGCCATCGGTGGGCACGTGGGCGCCAGCGCCGGCTACCTGGAATCGGTGAACGAGAGCACGCTGAGCGACGACTCAAAGGCGGATGGATGGGCCGTTCGCACGTTCAGCTCGGGCCTCGTCGCGCACCTGTTCTTCTGATCCGCGTCCAACCACAACCAGACATCCACCGACGCATGCAGATTCGCTTCCTGGCCGCCGCCGCGGCCGCCGTGCTGGCCTTTTCCGCGCCCCTCCGGGCCCAGGACGCCGACTCCGCCTTCGCCCCCAACGGGCTGCGGCCCGGCGCGTGGTCGCTCTCCTTTGCCGCGCCGGGATCGGGCTCCGGCGAGCGCGCCACGCTGGGCGCGTGGAGGATGGTGGGCGCGCGCACCAACCTGGGCGTGACGCTGGGCCTTGCCCTGAGCGACTCCGAGCGCGACGACGACGGGCAGGACACCGAGGAGACGGACACCTCCCTGCAGCTGGGCATCAACGCCCGGCGGTACCTGGCGCTCACCCGCGGCGTCGCGCCGTACGTGCAGGGCGGCGTGTTCGCCGGCACCAGCACGCAGCAGCGGGAGGTCGCGGATTTCGAAGACCGCGTGGAGAGCAACTTCGTGGGTGCCGAGGTGGCCGTGGGCGCCGAGTGGTTCCCCGTCCGCCAGTTCAGCGTGGCCGGGCACACGGGCCTGCGCGCGCTGCGCAGCCAGGCGGAGCTGAGCGCCACGAACCCGGCGGACGACGAGAACGTCGACGCCTCGGGCACCGGCATCTCCACCTTTACCTCCGCCCTGTCGCTGCAGATCTACTTCTGAGAGGGTGTTGCCAACCCACTTGAGTGGAGGCCCCAGGAGCGTCATCCTGAGTCATTCGGCGCTACGCGCACCCTGCGGGAT
>NZ_DASURI010000973.1:0-9833 GCF_036280135.1 Longimicrobium sp. | reverse complement strand
ACGCGCCGGCCGTCCGCCGGCACCCGGACCTCCGCTCCCGCGATGCGCAGCAACTCCAGCTACGTCATCACTCCCGACGCGTTCTCGGTGCATCCCGCGCTGGTGGGGCGCCCGCTGGCCCGCCCCGCGCGCCGGCTGACGGCCATGCTGCTGGACCTGCTCCTCGTCTCCATCCTCGTGCACACGGCCGGCGCCATGCTGCTGGGCCTGGCCGCCGCGTGGTTCGCGTTCCGCGCCGCCGGCCGCTTCATGGGCGTGGGCACGGGCACCATGGGCCGCATGACCCGGCTGAGCGTGCGCGCGGCGGGCGCCCTGGTGCTCTTCCTCCTGGCCGTGAACCTGTGGAGCGGCGCCAGGGAGACGCTTCGCAGCGTGCTGCGCCAGCGCGTGACGGTGGCCACCATGGGCACGTCCGGCCCCGATTCCGTGCAGGTGAGCGCGCTGGAGGCGGTGGGGATCGCCACGCAGGTGTCCGCCCTGCAGCAGACGCATGACGACGCCGAGGCGCGCCGGCTGGTGGGCGAGATGGCCACCCGCTTCCGCAAGTCGGGGATGGAGGACGACGACATCCAGTCCACCCTGCGCGACCTGTACGACAACGAGTCCGAGGAGCGGCAGGAGTGGCTGGGCGGCATCGTGGATGCCGCGATGACCCCCCAGGCGAGCACGGCCCCGGCGCCCGCCGCGCCGGATTCGCTGGCCCGCGCCTATGCCGCCGCCGTGGAGGCGGGCGACACCGCCGCGGCCAACGCCCTGCGCCCGCGCGTGGCCTCGGCCCTGGCGCGCGACAGCCTGGACGCCCTGCGGGGCCAGCTGCGCGAGGCGCGGCAAAAGGAGCGCGCGTCGGCGCAGGCGCTGGAAAAGGTGGAGGACCGCGGGCTGCTGGCGTCGCTGCTGCACTTCCTGGACGACCTGGGGATCGGCTTCGGCTGGTCGGGCCTGTACTTCACGGCGTTCGTGGCGCTGTGGAACGGGCAAACACCGGCCAAGCGCCTGCTGGGCGTGCGCGTGGTGCGGCTGGACGGCAAGCCGATGACGTGGTGGAGCTCGTTCGAGCGCTTCGGTGGATACGCCGCCGGCCTGGTGACGGGGCTGATGGGGTTCGCGCAGGTGTACTGGGACCGCAACCGGCAGATGATCCACGACAAGATCGTGGAGACGGTCGTCGTCCGGGAGCGCGCCGGCGCCGAAGCCGTCCCCGTGCAGGCGCCTGCCGCCGCGGCCGCCTACGCGCGCTACACGGACCTCCCGCGAAGCTGATCGGCATCCGGAACCGCGTCGCGACCTCGCCCCGGCTGTCATGACAGCCGGGGCGAGTCCGTGTATGCACCGCGTCGCGCGGACCTCTCCCCAGCTGTCATTCTGAAGGAGGCGCCGTCGGGAACCATCCCGTGACGGATGGCGCCGAGTGAAGAATCGGGTCGCGCCGCGCACGGTACCTGCCCGTGCACGAGCCCCTCGCGCGCGAACTCAGCGCACGGGCGAGATCCCGCACTCCGGCGACCCGATTCTTCGGTCGGCGCCGCACGCATCCAGCCACGGCAGGCACCGAGCGGGCGCCTCCCTCAGAACGACAGCACGGGCGGGACGGGAAGCTCTTGTGCGACAATCGCTTGCGCCCGGCCCCAATCATCGGGCCGGGCGTTTGCATTCCGGGCGAGGCGGGTTCCCGACACAACCCGTCGCCTTCACCATGACCGACTTCTTCTCCCGACATCCCTGGTGGCTGCTGGTGCTGGCCGTCGTGGGCGCCATCGCCCTCATCAGCGCCGTGCTCACGCTGTTCTTCGGGCTGGGACGGCCCAGGCGGATGGCCCTCGTGGCGCGGCCGCCCGTGGGCTCCGAGGCGTTCATGCTGGCCGTCTCCGGCGCCGTGAACGCGCCCCTGATGCGCGGCGGCACGGCCCGCCTGCTGAACAACGGCGATCAGATCTTTCCCGCCATCCTGGACGCCCTCCGCGAGGCGAAGCACAGCATCAACTTCATGGTCTACATCTGGGAAGACGGCAACGCGTCGGACCAGATGATCGAGGCGCTCACGGAGCGGGCGCGGGCGGGCGTGCAGGTGCGGCTGCTGCTGGACGGCTTTGGCGCGCACGCGGCGCCCATGGAAAAGATGCGTGCGCTCCAGGAGGCGGGCGGCGTCATCAAGTTCTTCGGCCCGTTCCGCTTTGGCCGGCTGACGGCGGCGTACAAGCGCAACCACCGCCGCGCCATCGTCATCGACGGCGAGACGGCGTTCACGGGGGGCGCGGCCATCGGCGACAAGTGGCTGGGCCACGCGCAGGACGAGGACCACTGGCGCGACGTGATGGTGGAGGTGCGCGGCTGCCTGGCGACCAACCTGCAGTCGTCGTTCACGCAGCTGTGGGCCAACCTCACGGGCGAGATCCTCGTGGGTGACGAGTTCTATCCGCCCAACCCCGGCGACGACCAGCCCGGCGGCGAGGAGCTGTCGCGCCACGTGAACGTCATCAGCTCGCCGGCCAGCGTGTCGCACCCCCTTCGCACGTTCTTTTTGATCTCGCTGGACTGCGCGCGCGATTCCATCTACCTCACCAACGCGTACTTCGCGCCGGACGTGAACACGCGCCGCGTGCTGGAGGAGCGCGCCCGCGCCGGGGTGGACGTGCGGCTGCTGCTGCCCAACCACCACACGGACGCGCGCATCGTGCGGTGGGCGGGGCAGGCGTACTACCGCTCGCTGCTGGATGCCGGCGTGCGCATCTACGAGTACCAGCCGACCATGATCCACGCCAAGATGCTGGTGGTGGACGGCGTGTGGAGCATCGTGGGATCCGCCAACATGGACATCCGCTCCAAGGAGCTGAACCAGGAGGGGGTGATCGGCATCATGGACGGCGGATTTGGCGCGGAGGTGCGCGAGACGTTCCTGGAGGACCTGGAGCACGCGCGCGAGATCACCAAGGCGGAGTGGGACAAGCGCGGCTGGCTGGCCCGCTGCAACGAGCGCCTGTGGGTGAGCTTCGCGAACCAGTTCTGAGCCCGGAGCACCGGGCCGGGGGATGCCTCCGGCCCGCGCCGTCCCCCCGCAGGGACACTTTCGGCCTTTCTTGGGTGCCCGCGGCCCTCGTCCAACGAGGATTCTCCGTCGCTGGAGCCCGTCCGCATGCCCCTCCCAACCCGTTGCGGCCGTGTGCGTTGGACGGAGAGAATCGAGATTCTTCTTGGATGCGCCTCCGCGAGCGGCGTAGATTTCAGGCGCAGGGCGTGATCGAGCGGACGTCCCGGTCAATGTCGGGAACGATCCGGAGATCGAAGTCCCCCCTCACCTCAAGGAGCCATCCTGATGCGCGTCCTCTCCGCATTCACCCTCCTCCTGACCGCCACGCTGGCCGCGTGCGGCGGCGACAGCACCGGGCCGGGCGCCGGTCCGGGAACCGCGCAGCCGCGCGGCCTGAGCACCTCCGAGGCGAACGCCCTTGGCCGCCTTCTCCTCGCGCCGGGTGTGGGCGTGGCGCAGAGCGGCGTCAACGGCGCCACGCCGACTGCCGTGCGCGAATCCGTCGGCTCCGGGGCCGCCTTGGAGACCGGCGAGATCCCCTTCGGCTTTACCCTGCAGTGCCAGCCTTCCGGCTCCGTGAACGTGAACGGCACCCTCGGCGCCGCGTGGGACGTGCTGACGCAGCTCGTTGCCGTCCACGCCCGCGTCACGCTTCGCCACCAGGCGTGCCCGGTGCAGACGGACAACGGGCTTCTCACGGTCACCGGCGATCCGGCCGTGGACCTGACGCTGACGGCCGCGGGCAATGCGACCGGCGTCCAGGCGCTGCTGATCACCCAGAGCGGCGCCGTCACGTGGACGCGCGCCGACGGCACATCCGGGCGCTGCGCGGCGCAGGTGGCCGGCGCGGCCATCGCGGGCACGCCCAACTACCACGTGTACGGAACCGTGTGCGGCGTGACCATCGACTTCACCGGGCCGGTCTGAGCCGTCTTGCCCGCGTACGCCGCGGGCGCGGGCAGGCAGAAAACGGAAGCGGGGGACGCTCCTGGAGCGTCCCCCGCTTTTCGGTGACAGGATGTGGATCTGCCCGCTCAGGCAAAGGGCGGGGTGAGGGCGTTGTCCTCGGGATGGCCCTCGTCCTCGTCCGGCTCCAGCAGTCCGAACAGCTGCAGGTGGCGGCGGCGCAGGCGGTTGGCCGATGCGACCGCCTCTTCTACCGTCTCGCCGAAGCCCTCCCACGTGTTGCCGCTCTCACCCCACGCCACGGCGGGGCTCCACGGCGATTCGGGGCCGTGCATCCGCGCGGCGCGCCACGGATGCCCGAACGGGTCCAGGTACGTGCCCAGCACGCGGCCCTCGCGGTCCAGCACCACGCCCACGGCGCCCCCCTGGCTGCGCCGGCGGCGCCGCAGCCGCCGGACGAACGACACGGCGCCTTCCGCCAGCATGGCGCCCAGGCACAGCACCGCCAGCACCAGCACGAAGTCCAACAACGGCATCTTCATCGCGCCATCCTGTTCTCTCCTGCTCCCCCGAAGCGTGCCGGGGTATCCATCGATATACACCGCGGCGCGGGCACGTTCCCGTGCCCCCGCACACCTCTACGGGCGATGTGGATGTCGCGGTTCACCACGTCCGTCACTGCATGTTTCCGGCCGTTGCCCTGTCCGCTTTTCTGCCCCTGCAACCAACTGATACTCCAGGGTTTACGCCCTTCCGCCCTAGAACGTTCGAGTCCCCCCGAACCTGACGCGCCCGCCCCGGATCGCGCCACGCGCGCACAAAAACGAGCCCGGCCGCGTCCATCGCGCGTCGGGCTCGTCATCATCTCGCATCGCGTCTCATACCAAATCCGCATAAACACTGCGCATCGGCGTTGATTTCCCGAGGGAGCGCCCGCGCAGGACTCGCCCGCTCACAAGACTCCGGCGCGACGGAAGGCTCTCCTTCGCGGGGCAGGGACTTCGCTACTGGACCGGGTCCTTGCCAGGGCGGAAAGATTCTTCGGGGCCGCACGCATCCGCGCACGGTCGAGATCGCGAGGGCCCCTCAGGAGGATGTTGCCAAACGTGGCTTTAGAGGCCCCCAACGAGCGTCATCCTGAGGAGCCGCCGCGTGGAACCTGATTCGCGCGGGTTCGATGGCGGCGACGAAGGATCTTGCCCGCAAAGCGACAAGTCCGCTCCGTGCACCAGAGCCGGCTTGTCGCTTCGCACACAAGATCCTTCGGTCGCGCCAAAGTCCTGCGCGCGTCCGTCTTACGTGCGGCGCTCCCTCAGGATGACGTTCTCTGGACTCCGTTGAAAGGCCGGTTTGGCAACACCCTCTCAGGAAACTGCTTTTCCGGATCCTGTATTACTGGAAGGCCACCGCTCCGGATCACTTTCGCACTTTCGCACTTTCGCACTTTCGCACTCTCGCACTGCCGTTCACGCAAGCGCGTCCAGCACGCGGCCCACGTCCTTTGCCTCGCGCATGCGGATGGCCGACAGCGCGGAGCGGAGCAGCAGGCCGGGCGTGTGGATGGGGATGGCCATCGTCGAGACGACCCGGTCCAGCGCGTCGATCTCGTACGGCAGCCGCACGCGGTCCGTGGTAGCGAAGCGCTGCGCCCACTTCCACGCCAGGTCCCGCGATCCGCCCATGCAGAACGCGCAGATCTCCTCGTCCGTGCGCGCGCCCACGCGGTCCAGGATGCCCATCCACGGCGACACGCTGGCGATCTTGTCCTGCACGCCGTCCAGCATCTCGCCCAGCAGCCGGCTGATCTCCTGGAAGTCGTGGTGCAGCCCGGCGATCTCGCGCCCCGGCGCCGCCTGGGCCGCGGCGATGCCCAGGTCCAGGTTGATGTGCGCGTTCATCCCCAGCAGCAGGTGCTGCAGGATGAGCAGGTTGGCGCCCTTCGCCGCGTCGAACGCCGCCACCCAGCTGCGCGTGGGGCGGCGCCCGGCCTGGTACGCCTCGAGCGCGGCCAGGTAGCGGTTGGCGAAGATCACGTCCAGCCGCTCCATCCGCGGCCCGTCCTGGAACCGTCCCGCGTCGATGCCCTGGGCTACGCGCACGGTGACGGAGCGGTACAGGCAGGCAAAGAAGCCCAGCCGGCTGCCGTCGCGCCGGGACCGCGCGATCACGCCGTCCAGGCGGCTGACGACCTCGGCGATGGTGGCCGCGGGACGGGCGGCGGCGGGGGCGGTGATGGTCGGCATGGGAGGTACGAGGGTACGGAGGTACGGAGGTACGATGAGGACGGCGGCGGGGCGGGCGAGTCCGTCCGACCACAAGGATAGGCGCGGATCGGGTGCGGGGCAACGCGTACGATGGGCGCGCGCGTCCACCTCGGCGCGCGGGGCGGCTTACGTGATCCGGTGATACGGTGGGGCAAACTCCCACGGAGCGTCCGCATTGTCTCCGATGGATGTGGGGAGCGGCCGGATGCATTCTGTGGGGCGAAACGGCGGGACGCTGTATCCACCGAGCACGCACGGACGGAATCAATGAGCACGCACACGACCGATCATCCCAACGCCTGGATCGTCCTTCCCGGCCACCGCGACGCTCCCGCGCGGCTCACCGTGGAGCGGTACTCCACCGTGGCGCGGTTCTACCGCACCGTGCTGTACGGCATTTTGTGGATCGGCGGCAGCGTGGCGACGTTCTTCATCACCATCTTTGATCCGTTCATGACGTGCATGCCCTTTTTCGTGGGCGCCGTGATGACGTACCGCAGCTGGCGCGGCCGGTTCAGGGTGACGGAATTCCACGGGGCCTGCCCGCGCTGCGGGGAGCCGATCACGCTCAAGCCGGGCAGCAAGATCGGCTCGCCGCACCACCTGGTGTGCTACCACTGCCACCACGAGCCGCACCTGTACGTGGCGGCGTGAGGATGGACGGACCCGCCGATTTCCTTCCTGAACTCCCGCAAACTGCGTCATCCTGAGGAGCCGCCGCGCGAATTCGACTCGAGCGTGATCCATGGCGGCGACGAAGGATCTTGTCCGCAAAGCTCGAAAACGGCGTTCGTGCGCGAAGCAGATCCCGAGTACCGCACACAAGATCCTTCGGTCGCGCCCAGGGTGATGCGCACGTTCGGGTTACGCGTGGGCGCTCCCTCAGGATGACGCATTCGCGAGAGGGCGGAAGAGAGATGCTGCGGTGGATGTAAACGAGGCCGCTCCCGGAAAAGGGAGCGGCCTCGTTCGTCTGCCTCCAAAGTCGACTTACTGGTCGAAGACCTGGGCGCCGGCGGGGGGCGTGAAGGTGAACAGGTTGTCGGCCAGCGCGTGGTTCGTGCGCAGGTTGCGCAGCTCCACGCGGCGCACGGAGTCGTTCTCCTCCGTCATCTCGAAGCGGCGCACCAGGTGGTCTTCGCGGTCCACCCAGATCTTGAGGATCTTGTACGGCGACGCGCCGCGCGGCACCAGCGTGAGCACGTCCGCCGGGCGCCCGCCCACGCTCTCCTGGCCCGCCACCGTGGCCACGAAGCGCTGGTTGGGGTTGCTGAGGAACTGGGCCTGCAGGTCCACCGCCTCGCCGCCCTGCGCGATGCTCGTGCGGATGACCTGCGTGCGGTCGGAGCTGGGGTAGTACAGCCAGAAGTGCTGGCCGTCCGCCACGATCACGTCGCCCGCCGGGTCGCTGAACTGCATGAGAAAGCGGTCCGGCTTGCGCTGGTACAGCTTGCCCGCGCTGTTCTGCGACTGGTTGAGCAGCGGGATGGTGAGCGTCTGCGTAAAGTCCGCCTCCAGCGAGCGCACGTTGCGCGCGGCCGTCTCCGCCAGCGTAAGGATCTGCGCGGCGCGGTCCTGGGTCTTGGCGTCGCCCACCGGGGCGGGGGCGGACGGCGCGGCCGCCGTGCCAGGAGCCGTGGGCGCGCCGGGCTGCGCGGGCGCGGTGCCGGCCACCGGCACGGCGCCGGGCGCCTGCGTGGCCGCGGGAGCCTGCGCCGGCTGCCCCGCCACGGGCGCCGCCTGCGCCGCGGGGGGGCGCTCCGCGTGGTCGCCGGGCGCCGCCGCGGACGACTCGCGCCCGCCGCAGGCCGCCAGCGGAAGCGAAAGCAGGACCCATCCCAGGCGCGTGCTGGTCTTCATCATCTATTCGTCAGCGTTCCGGTTTGCATGCTCAGCTCGGACGTCGGGCCGATGGATACCCTCTCCCGGCAACCCTCGTTCCGGCGCGTGTACCCACCGTCCATCCAGCGGGCGTGGCGGGGCGGTGAACAGGGGTTTATCATCAGGGTGCGTCGTTCGCCACGGATCCAGCCCCTGCCATGCCGCATCCCGTTCCCCCGCACGCGCCCCACGCCGCCGCGCCGCGCCCGTGGCGTGCCCTGCTGTTCGCCGCGCTGGGCTACGTCTACCTCGTGGCGCTGTTCGGCGTGGTGGTGCTGCTGTGCGTCCTGCTGGTGCGGTGGGAGATGGGTCCCCTGCTCTCGCTGCCGGCGGGGCTGGCGGTGAGCCTTGCCCTGTCGCTGTGGGTGCGGTTCCCCGCGCCGGACGGCCGCCGGGTGCGGCGCGACGAGGCGCCGGCGCTCTTTCGCGCCATCGACCGGGCGCGGGGCCGGCTGCGCGCGCCCGAGGTGGACGTGGTGGTGCTGACGACGGACCTGAACGCGGGCGTGCTGGAAAAGCCCCGCCCCGGCCTTCCAGGCGCGCGGGTGCGTTACCTGGCCATCGGCCTTCCGCTGATGCACGCGCTGTCGGAGGAGGAGTTCCACGCCCTCCTGGCCCACGAGTTCGCGCACCTGTCCCGGCAGCACAGCCGGTCGTGGCTGTGGCTCGTCCGCGCGCAGTCGACGTGGAAGGGGCTGGGCGCGGCCCTGTCGGGGTCGTGGATGTCGTTTCTCATCCACCCGTTCGTCCGCTGGTACGCCCCCCGGCTGGAGCGGCTGGCGGGGGGATCCAGCCGCGCGCACGAGCACGAGTCCGACCGGCTGGCCGCGCGGGCGGCCGGACCGCGGGCCGCCGCGCGCTCCCTGCTGCGGCTGGAGGTGTGGCAGCGCCTGGCCGAGTGGTCGCTCGTGCCCGACCTCCTGCGCGATTCCGCCACGCACGCCGCCCCGCCGGACGACCTGTTCCCGCGCCTGCTGCGGTCCATGGAGGCCGTGCCGCGGGCGGACGCGCTGCGTGGGGCGCTGGACGAGGTGCTGCGCCACCGGACGCTGGAGGACGACTCGCACCCCGGCTGCGCGGAGCGGCTGGAGGGGATGGGCGTCGCGCTGGACAGGCCCGCCTTTGCCGCCGCGCTGGCCGCCCCACGCGCGCCGGCCGCCGAGAGCTTGCTGGATCCCGCGTTCGCGCGGCAGGCGACGGCGGAGCTGGGGGAGCGGTGGAACGCGGCGCTGCGGCCGGCCTGGGCGCACCACCACGCGGATGCGCTCGTCTGGCAGGATCCCGCCGCGGCGGAGGATGCGGCGCGCTGGGCCCGCGCGCGCTGGGCGGCGGAGTGCGAGCCGCAATCGGCCCCGCCCCTGCTGCGTCGCGTGCTGGAGGACGACCCGGACCGCGCCGAGGCGGCGGTGCTGCTGGGGAGGCTGCTGCTGCGCGGCGCGGACGACGGCGACCGCGCGGAGGGCGTGGCCCTGCTGGAGCGGGAAAGCGCGCGCGAGTCGCGCTTCGCCATCCTGGCGGCGAACCTGCTGCGGCAGCACTACGCGCGGCTGGGGCGCGCGGCCAACCTGCGGCGCGTCCAGGCGCGCGTGGACGCGCTGGAGCTAGAGACCGTCCGCGCCCTGCACGAGCGGGGGGAGGTTTCCTCCCGCGACACGCTGCGCCCGTACGCGCTGCCGCCGGCCACGCGCGCGCGTCTGCTGGCCGCGCTGGAGCGCGAGCCCGGCGTCCGCGGCGCCTTCCTGGTGCAAAAGCGTACG
>NZ_DASURI010000972.1:0-4676 GCF_036280135.1 Longimicrobium sp. | reverse complement strand
GTGCGGCTCCGGGTGAAGGCGGCGACGCGGCTGAGCCCCTTTCCGCCATCTACCTGGACGTGCTCAAGGCCCAAGCGGAGCGGAATGTGGAACTGCGCCGCTGGCGCAGGGCCGTGGAGCACTACGAGGAGGCGTATGCCGAGGAGTTGCGTCTCAAGGAGCAACTGGAAGAAGACGAGCGGCAGATCGACGGCATGCTCCGGCGGCCAAGCGAGGGCGGGCCGGGCGAGCTCCTGGAGTTCGCCGTGCTCAACGACTCCGAACTGCAGGCGGTGAGTGACGCTCTCCGCATCGACTACCGCTCCCTGCTCGGCCGGCTCCTCGCCACGGCGGAGCGACTGCACCGCCTGCGCGAAGAGGAGACACGTGCAGCCATGCGCACTAGCCGTGAGCTCTTCCTGGGAGTCCGCTATCACGGCATTGCCGCCCGGCTGCACGAGTTGAGGGTGGCGCTTCAGGAGTCGGCGCCGGCGGCATTGCCCCGCATTGATCGGCTCAAGGCCGAGCTGCAGTCGTGGCGCATCTTGGATCAATCCGTCTTCGAGCCCGTCACCATTGAGTTGGGCCAGACCGTTCGCGAGTTGATCGCGGGCTCTGTGGCCTTCGAGCGCCACCGTGCCCATATCGGAGTGAGGGAGGGGCCGGACTGCCGCATCCTCTTCGACGAGGTGAGCTTGGGCTGCATCCTAGAGAACCTCGTCTTCAATGTGTACGAGGCTGCCAGCAGCACGTCGCGGCCGGGATACACCATCCGCTTTCGCGTTTTCGAGCGTGACGGCCTCGTCTGGCTAGGGTGCGAAGACGACGTGGGCGGCTACCCAGCGTACGCCGACATCGTGGAGCAGGTGAACGCGGGGGGCGGGGTACACAGCCCGCGCGGTGCTGACCGGGGCCAGGGGCTGTGGCTCGTGCGCGGGTTCATCGAGCACGTCTCGCGGCTTACGGCGCCCTGGTCGCTCCACCTGTTGGAAAACGGGTGCAAGGAACTGCTTATCCCCGTCGCCCGTCCCATTCACAATGCCTGACCGCGTTCCAACGGGCTTGGTTGCCGCCAGGCTGGTGCTCGGACCGCGCAACTGCGGCAAGTCCGCGGCGGTGGAAGCGCGGCTCGCGGGCTACCCTCACCTGCTGTACGTCGGCACCCTATGGAACGAGCCCCGGTACGGCAAGACTTTACGCGAGCACCGCGTGAGGCGCGGAGACCGCTGGGACCTGCTGGAGGTGACGGGGGACCTGGAGGCTGATGCCCACGCCCTCGCCGCCCGAGCTGCGGAGATGGGCCGCCCCGGCGCCGTACTTGTGGACGGGCTCACGACTTGGGCGGCGCGTATTGCCGTCACTCACGGGCGGATGATGCAAGGTGTGCTGGACTTAGCGGAGACGCTGGCGTTCTGCGCACGTCAGTTTCCCGACTTGGTATGGTGCTGGGTAGACGCCGTGGAGGAGCCCGACGCGGAGTCGCTCCCATACGCCCGAGCCCTGTGGAAGCGCCTGCGGGAGCGGGTTCCCAGCTTGGTGGTGGAAACGTGGCCTCCGGAGGGGACGAACTGAATGGCAAGATTTGAGGCGATGTGGGCGGACGACGCTTGGGAGCCCGGCCGGGACGCCGAGCAGCGCGCGTATCTCTCGAGCTGCCTGCAGGCGGTACGGGGTGCTCTGGAGGACGCGGGCTGCCAAGTGGAGTGGAAGTGCTACGGGTCGGCTGCAGGTGCGTCGGTAGAGGCGGGGAACGCCGGCAACGATTTTCGTTTGGCGGTGGTGGATGTCGAGTTCGGCACCGAGCAGTGGAACTGGCAGAGCGTAGTAGAGGCGCTCGCGAGGCGCAGCATTCCGTATATCATGTTCACCCGATTTCCAGCGGACGCGGAGCTCTCGGAAAGGCTCCGGAACGATCCGCTGCGTTTGGCTACGTTCGAAAAAAACGCGGCGGATGTGGGTACGCTGGTGGCGCAGGTAGTGGCGTTCTTTCGCGCGCCGCCCCTTCGCATTCTGCACCTGACGGATTTGCACGTACGGGCCAAGCCGCAGCCGGGCGAGGCGCGGGAGCAGGAGCAACGGTTCCAGGCCTTGAACGACTGCTTGGAGGCGGAGTCCGCCGTCCGTCCGTTCGATGCGGTTGCCCTCACGGGTGATTTTGCCGCAGGCGACGCGTTTCTGGACCTTGCCGTCGCGCGGCAGCGTGTCCGCAAGCTGATTGAGTTGGCGGTGATGGGCGATGCGGAGAGGGCGTTCGTCATTCCCGGCAACCATGACATACACTGGCGCGACTTCGCGGCCCGAGAACTGGCGGACCAAGCGTGGCAGCCGTACTTAGACTTTTACCAGGCGTGTGCCGGAGGACGGCAGGGACTGCTGTCGGAGCTGGCCGCGTGGGACGGGGAACTGCACCTGATGCGCCGCGACGTGTCAGCGGGGGCGCTAATGTGGCACCGTGCACTACCCACTATGCGCCTAAGTGTGCTGGGGCTTGCCACGCCGCTGACGGACATCGCCCGCCAAGGCCAAGGCGAGTTCGCGGCCGAGTATGTCCGGTTCGTCCAGCGCCACTGGCCTGGTGTCCCCGCGCCGGGCGAGGTGCGCCTAGCGCTCATGCACCACAACCTGTTCAGCGTGTTCTCGGCCAGCGCACACGAGGAGCAGCACGTCCTGCACGGGGCGGGGCTCGCGCTGCAGACGCTCATTTCGGCGCGTTGCCACCTCGTGCTGAGCGGGCACACACACGCCACGATGGTGATGCAGACCACGGCCGCCCGACTCACGCTGGCCCAGTGGTCCGAGCAGGGCACCCTTACGGCTATCTCGGCAGGGACGGCGGGGGGCGCGCACCCGTCCCAGGACCGCGCGCGCGTCTTCAACATCCTGGAGATCGGCGACGGACGCACGGGCGAGCCGCGTTCGCTTGCCGTGCGCACCTTCGCATACGACAGCGGTGCAGCGCGGTGGGAGGAAATGCGGCCCTTTGCCGGCCTTGCCCTCCATAGCTGACGTTTGCCGATGCAGATCCCCTTGATCGAGCAGTTTCGCGAATTCGACTCGCACGAGTACGGCCACGTGTGGGGGATGGATCCGGAGGGCGCGGATTTCACGCTCATGCTCCCGGACGGCGAGCCCGTGGAGGTGGACGGCTGGTGGGAGTCGCGCCCGCACCCGCCTTCGTACGAGCTGGCCCTTCGCGTTCTGCCCGAGCTGGAGCGGCTCAAGGACAAGGCCGTCGCCTTTCTCGCGCGGATCGTGAACTTCGACACGCTGGCGCTGGACGGCGAGCCGTACGTCAGCGGCCTCCACTGCAACGCGCGGACGGACAAGGTCGTCGTAGAGCTGGGATGGACGGAGGAGACGTACGTTGTCTTCTCCGTCACCTTCAGCTGGCGGCCGCACCCGGAGCTGGTCTACACCGCGCTGCCGGTGCGGATGGCGTTCTGGAACGCGTGAGCCACCGGCAGATCCGGATCGGCCATCCATCGGCACCCTTTGCCCCTGTATCTCCCGATGACGCCCGTGCAGAGTCCCCCGCTTGCCGCCTTTCGCAAGGAAACGGCGTCGGGTATGGAAAACCGTGGTCCGCGTACCTGAAGGAGCACGGGTTTTCGCTCACCCTTCCGCCGTGGTCCATCCTGCTGGACGACGAGGACGCGTGCGCGCCGGACGAGGCATCGTACCAACTGGCGCTTCGGGTGATGGACGACCTGGAGGTGGTGCGGGAAAGCGCCGTTCGCTACCTGGCGCAGGTGGTGGACGCCAACCGGTGGGGGATGCACGGCGCGCCGTACTTCAACCACGTGGTGTGCGACGCGCACGAGAACCGGGTGATGGTCGCCCTGTCGTGGGAGAGCGACATCTACTCGGAGTGGAGCGTGACCTTCGTCGTCCGCACGCGGGAGGGCGCGGCGGCGCACGAGTACCATCCCCGGAGCATGGGATACACGACGCGGTGAGGTCCATCCGCCCGTGGGCCCCGGCGTGCTCGGCCCGAGCCGGAACGCGCCGATCTTTTTACGCGGTCGCGTTTTGCGCCGAGCGGGAACCAAAGCGCCGGACTTTCCCCCCGCCGCGGGAGCCGTTACACTAGGGCATCCATCCACGCGCCATCGATCCCCAATCGCACTCTTCGGAGGACCCGTGCATCGCAGGATTCTCCCCGTTGCCGCGCTCGCCCTCTCGCTCGCCGCCGCCGCGTGCGGGGGCGGCAGCCAGCCGGCCCGCGGGCCGCTTCCGTCCGGAACGGTGGGCGCCATGCAGCCCGCCGCGGCCGTGGAGCAGTTCATTGGCCTAGCGCAGCAGCAGCGCTACACGGAGATGGGCTACGTCTTTGGCACCGCGCGCGGGCCGCTGGCGGAGCAGCAGGAGCCGGCGCGCGTGACGCGGCGGATGCAGGCGCTGGCCAACGTGCTGCGCCACGACACGTTCAGCATGACGGGCGTGGGCGCCGTGGCGGGCCGCCCCGACGCGCGGCGCGTGATCGTGCAGCTGCGCCAGGGCCGCAACACCATCGACGTGCCGTTCACCGTGGTCGAGGGCCCCGGCGGCCGCTGGCTGGTGGAGACGGTGGACATCGAGGCCGCCATGACCGCGGGCCAGCGCCGCGGGTAGGGCAGGGAATAGGGATCAGGGAATAGGGAATAGCCAGCAACGGCAGAAGGTGCTGTTGCTGGCTATTCCCTATTCCCTATTCCCTA
>NZ_DASURI010000971.1:0-4056 GCF_036280135.1 Longimicrobium sp. | reverse complement strand
CGGAGTCGCCGTCGCGTGAGGGATGCGCGCCCGGAGGGCCGAGACGCCGGAGCAGGGAAGCAACGGCCGTATCGTTGCTTCCCTGCGCAGGTGGCTCGGCGCCGTTGGGCACAGTTGTATCGTGCCCTACGGCGCGCGCAGCCCGACCCGGAGCGCAGCGGAGGGGCACGCCCAAACCCGCTTCTCAATGTCGTTTAACCGCATCGATCAACCGAACGGAACGCCGCGGTGTACAAGGGGTTCGCCGTTTGACCGCACCCGCACCGGCCCGTAGCTTTCACCTCCATGCCAGCCGCCAAGCGCCTTCTCTGGGTTGACGACGAGATCGACCTGCTGCGCCCGCACCTGCTCTTCATGCAGGGGCGGGGGTACCACGTGGACGCGGCCAGCAACGGCGACGACGCCCTGGACCTGGTGCGCGTGTCGCCGTACGACCTGATCCTGCTGGACGAGCAGATGCCCGGCCGCACGGGGATGGAGGTGCTGGACGAGATCCGGCGCATCGACCAGCGCGTGCCCGTGGTCATGGTGACCAAGAGCGAGGAGGACCGCACCATGACCGAGGCCATCGGCCGGCGGGTGGCGGACTACCTCGTGAAGCCCACGTCGCCGCGGCAGGTGCTGTCCGTCGTTACCCGCCTGCTGGAAGGCGACCAGCTGCAGCAGCAGGTGATCGCCCGCGACTTCACGGGGCGCTTTCGCGAGATCAACGCGCAGCTGGGGCTCATCCGCGACTGGCGGGAGTGGTGCGACGCGTACTCGGAGCTCGTGAACTGGGAGCTGCGGCTGCGCGAAAGCGGCGAGACGGGACTTCTCGCGTCGCTGGAGACGCTGCTGGACGACTTTCGCCGCGAGTTTTGCCGCTGGGTGTGCGAGGACTACGGCCGCTGGACCCGCGGCTCGCACGACCGCCCGCCGCTTTCGCCCGACGTAGTGCCGGAGTACCTGGCCCCGCTCATCGGCCCGGACAGGACGGTGCTGTTCGTGGTGATCGACTGCCTGCGGCTGGACCAGTGGCGCGCCCTGGTGCCCCTGCTGGAGCCCCTGGCCCAGGTGGAAGAGGCGCTGTACTGCTCCATCCTGCCGACCGCGACGCCGTTCTCGCGCAACGCCATCTTCAGCGGGATGTACCCCGACGGCGTGGCGGAGCGGCTGCCCGGCTGGTGGGGCCGCGAGGGCGAGGGCTCGCTCAACGCCAACGAGGCGGAGCTGTTCCGCGAGCACGTGGACCGGCTCGTCGGGCCCAAGGTGCCCGTGCACTACGAGAAGGTGTTCGACGCGGCGGACGGCGAGCAGATGCTGCGGCGCCTGCCCGCCTACCTGTCGCAGCCGGGGGTGACGGCGCTCGTCTTCAACTTCGTGGACCTGCTGACGCACGGCCGGTCCGAGTCCGCCGTCCTGCTGGAGGTGGCGCGCGACAAGGAGGCCCTGCGCGCCCTTACGCGGCAGTGGTTCGAGCGGTCGGAGGCGCTGTCGGCCATCCGCGAGGCCATGCGCCAGGGCGTGCCCGTGCTGGTGACGACGGACCACGGCAGCATCCACTGCCACCGGCCCGCGACGGTGTTCGCCAAGCGCGACACCACGAGCAACCTGCGCTACAAGTTCGGGGACGACCTGCGGGCCGAGGACCGGATGGCGGCGTTCTCCACGAACGACGAGAACGTGCTGCGATTTCCCCCGGGGCGCGCGGCCACCAACTACCTGATCGCGCTGGAAGACGTCTTTTTCGTGTATCCCACCAAGCTGCGCCAGTACCAGGCGCGCTACCGCGGCTCGTTCCTGCACGGCGGCATCAGCCCGGAGGAGATGATCCTGCCCGTGGCGCTGCTTACGCCGCGATGAACACGTACGTCCGCATCCTTCGCTACGTCCGGCCGCACGCCGGGCTGTTCGGGCTGGCCATCGGCACCATGGCGCTGTGGGCGGCCCTGGACGCGTTCAGCTACACGCTGCTCATCCCGTTCCTGCGCGTGCTGTTTGGCCAGGGCGACGCGCTGTCCGGGCTGGACACGTTCCTGAGCCCCGACGCGGGCCCCGTCGTGCGGTTCCTGCGCGGGGCCGTGGGCTGGGCCATCGCGGGGCGCGACCCCATGGACGCGCTGCGCAACGTGGTCCTCTTCCTGTTCGTGATCTACGCCGTCAAGAACGTGGCGTACTACGTCTCCCAGGTCGCCATCTCGGTGGTGGAGGGCCGGGTGACGCGCGACATGCGGAACGACATCTACAGCCACCTGCTGCGCCTGGGCTTTCCGTTCTTTCAGCGCACGCGGGCGGGGCAGATCATCAGCCGCGTGACCAACGACGTGGAGCAGATGCGCAGCCTGGTCACCAGCAACCTGGCCAAGCTGCTGTGGGAGAGCTTCCAGGCCGTGTTCGCGCTGGTGATTATGATCGGCCTGTCGTGGAAGCTGACCGTCGTTGCCGCGCTGTTCATGCCGCCCATGCTGGGGCTGTGGGCGCGGCTGCGAAAGCGGCTGCGCAGGGCCGTGCTGCGCGTGCTGGACGCCGTGGGCGAGACGGCGTCGCACATCCAGGAGACGGTGAGCGGCGTGCGGCTGGTAAAGGCGTCGGGCGCGGAGGCGTGGGAAGAGGCGCGGTTCCAGAAGCTCACGCGCGGCCAGTACAAGGCGCACGTCAAGAACGAGCGGTGGCGCAAGTTCTTTACGCCGGCCACGGAGATGATCACGGCCGTGAGCATCCTGGCCATGCTGTGGTACGGCAGCTGGCTGGTGCTGCGCGAGGGGTCCATGATCCCCGAGGCGTTCATCGGCTTTCTGCTCTTTGCCGGCAAGCTGATGTCGCCCGTGAAGTTCCTGGCGCAGTTCCCCGCGACGGTGCAGCCGGGGCTGGCGGCGGCGGAGCGGGCGTTCGAGCTGCTGGACGCGCCCGTGGAGGTGTTCGACCAGCCCGGCGCGCTCCCCGTGGAGGGCTTTCGCGAGGCGGTGCGGTTCGAGAAGGTGGGCTTTGCGTACGCGCCCGGCACGCCCGTGCTGGAGGACATCGAGATGACCATCCGCCCGGGCGAGGTGGTGGCGCTCGTGGGCCCCAGCGGGGCGGGGAAGAGCACCATGGCGGACCTGCTGCCGCGCTTCTACGATCCCACGGCGGGGCGCATCACCCTGGACGGGCGCGACCTGCGGACGCTCAAGCTCAAGGACGTGCGGGCGCTGCTGGGCATCGTGACGCAGGAGACGATCCTCTTTCACGACACGGTGCGCAACAACATCGCCTACGGGCGCAACGACGCGTCGCAGGCGGAGGTGGAGGCGGCGGCGCGCGCGGCCAACGCGCACGAGTTCATCGGCCGGCTGCCGGAGGGATACAACACGGTGCTGGGGGAGAAGGGGACGCGGCTGTCCGGCGGGCAGCGGCAGCGCATCGCTATTGCCCGAGCGCTGCTGAGAAATCCGCCCATCCTGATCCTGGACGAGGCCACGAGCGCGCTGGACACGGAAAGCGAGCGGCTGGTGCAGCAGGCCATCGAGCAGCTGATGGACGAGCGCACGGTGCTGGTGATCGCGCACCGCCTGTCGACGGTGCGGCGCGCGGACCAGATCCTGGTGCTGGACGCTGGCCGCATCGTGGAGCGCGGCACGCACGACGAGCTCCTGGCGCACGGCGGCCTGTACCGCCGCCTGTACGACATGCAGTTCGGCGCGGAGACGGACGCCGTGGAGGCGGGGAGCCCTCACCCGCTCGCCTAGGCTCGCACCCTCTCCCGCAAACTGCGCGGGAGAGGGTGTACACGTCCACGAGCCCCGGAGCGCGGGAGCACGGTCCATGCGGGCGACGGGGCGGGCGGAGTCCGAGATCGCGGGTGAGGTCCGGCGCACACCCCCGGCGATTGAAATCGCGGCTCGGACGGCGCGATGTCGGCCTTCGCCGACAGGTCGGGGCACGGCGTGGTGCCGTACGTTGCGCCGCGTCTCCGCGGCGACAGACGCGCGGCGTGCAACGCTGTTCTCCCCTCTCCGCGAGGAACGAGCGGGGAGGGGCGGGCCGCTGCCGCGAGAGCCGTCCCCCCTCGCGATGAAGTTCTCCCTTCCCCCATTCTGT
>NZ_DASURI010000970.1:0-24312 GCF_036280135.1 Longimicrobium sp. | reverse complement strand
TTTTGAAGTACTCTGCTGCCTCTGCTCCCTCTGCGTGAGAAATTCTTTTGTCTTTTCAGCTCGCGGGCGGGATCACGCCGCAGGCGATGCGCGCGCCGGAGTTGCCCGACGGGTCCGTGCGGTAGTCGTCGGCGCCGGCGTGCACCATCAGCGCCGTGCCGCCCGGCTTGCGCAACGAGTTGGCGCCGCTGCCCTCCAGCGTGACGCCGCGCGCCACCCCGTTGAGCGTGCCGCGGCCGTTGGCGTCCACCGTGAGGTTGGGCAGGTCGCCCGCGTGCGCGCCGTTGGGGTTCTCGAAGCCATGCTGCCGGCTGGTGGGGTTGAAGTGCCCGCCCGCCGTCGTGAACTCCGGCGCGTCGCACATCCCCGTCATGTGCACGTGCACGCCGTGCGTCCCCGCCGGCAGCCCGTTGGCGCTCAGCACCACCTGCACCCCCTCCGTGGCCGGCGTGAGCAGCGCCGTCCCCACCGTGCGCCCGCTGGCATCCCGCAGCGTCACCGTCTGCGTGTTGGCAAGCTGCCCCACGCCCGCGCACCCGGCCAGCGCCAGCAGCGCGGCGCTGGCCAGCATCCCGTTCATCCTCATCGTCCTCTCCTCATGTCTCTGGATCGCGCCCGCGTCCCGGGCGCGCGCCCCGGCGGTCGCAAGAGTCGTGCATCCACCGGTCCGTATGTTCTACTAAAACTATAGTTGACAACCGGGGAGCGGACGTTTAGTATCTACTAAGAATCTAGTTGACGGACGAGTGCGGGTGGACTGTTGTCTACTAAGACCTTAGTAGAAAGGAGGCGGCGGGTGGAGATCAGCTTCACGGAGCGCGAGCTGGACGTGATGGGGGTGCTGTGGGACCAGGGCGGCGGCACCGTCGCGGAAGTACGCGAGCGGCTGCAGGACGACCTGGCCTACACCACCGTGCTCACCGTCCTGCGCACGCTGGAGGACAAGGGCTACGTGGGCCACGTGGAAGAGGGCAAGGCGTACCGCTACCACCCGCTGGTGGAGCGGCAGGCCGCCGGCAGCAGCGTGCTGCGGCGGATGATGCGCAAGCTGTTCAAGGACTCGCCGGAGCTGCTGCTCACGCACCTCGTGAGCGACCGGCGGCTGAGCGACGACGAGCTGCGCCGCATGCGCGCCCTGCTGGACGCACCCCGCGACCCGGAGGACACGCCGTGATCGCCACCTGGATGCTCTACTGCCTGGCCGTCGGCGCGCTGCTGACGCTGGGCGCGCTGGCCATGGAGCGGGGGATGCGCGCCGCGCGCCTTCCGCAGCGCTGGGGCTGGGCCGCGGCCATGGCGCTCTGCCTCGCGCTCCCCGCCGCCGCGCGGTGGATGCCGGACGCCCCCGAGCCCGTTCCGGCCGCCTCCGCCGCCATGGAAGCCGGTGCGCCCGGATCACCCGCGCCGTCTGCCGATGTGCCGCCGGCGGTGCGCTGGCCCGCGATCGACCTCGCGGCGCTGGACCGGCCGCTGGCCATCGGGTGGATGGTGATGAGCGGAATCTGCGCCGCCGCGCTGCTGGGGGCGGGGCTGCTGCTGGCGCGTCGTCGGCGGCGGTGGACGCGGATGGAGATCGACGGCGTGCCCGTGCTCCTTTCCGCGGACACGGGGCCGGCGGTGATCGGCCTGTTCCGCAGCCGCATCGTCCTTCCCGCGTGGGTGCTGGACGCGGATGCGACGGAGCGCGCGCTGCTGGTGGAGCACGAGCGCGAGCACGTCCGCGCCGGCGATCCCCGCCTGCTCGCGTTCGGCCTGCTGTGCGTCGTGCTGATGCCGTGGAACCCGTTGACGTGGCTTCAGCTGCGCCGGCTGCGGCTGGCCCTCGAGATGGACTGCGACGCCCGCGTGCTGGCCCGCCGCGCCGACGTGCGCGCGTACGGAACCCTGCTGTTGAACGTGGGCCGCCGCGCGTCGGCGGCTCCCCGGCTGATCGCCGCCGCGGCGTTCAGCGAACCCGCCTCGTTCCTGGAACGGAGAATCCGCATGATGACCTCGCCCCGTCCCCGCCGGCCCCTGCTGCGCGCCGTTGTTTCGGGCGCCGCCGCCCTGCTGCTCGTGGCCGCCGCCTGCCGCGCGCCGGAGCCGTCGTCCGCCCCCGCCGCCCAGCCGTCCGACGGCACCACGGATCCCGTGGCGCTGGAGATCCAGCCGCGGCAGGCCATCGACCGCTATTATCCGCAGGTCAGGCAGGGGCTGGGGGACAGCGTGACCGTCGTCCTGTTCTACTCCTCCGAGGGCAAGCTGGTGGACCGCCGCCTGACCGTGCGCGGACAGCAGCCGGCGGATGTGCCGTCGCCGCTGGCCATGCGCCCCGGCCGCCTGGGGATGCAGAAGTTCGCCGCGGGTGAGCTGGGTCCGGACGCCGTGCGCGTGTTCACGATGCGCCAGCTCACGCAGCAGGAGCTCGCCGCCTCCGCAAGCCGGCCGCAGGACACCGTCGTGACGACGACGACCACCACCGCGCGGGCGACGGGCGCGCGGACGGACACCGTCGTGATCACGACCACGGTGCCGACGAGCGGGGGCGTCACGACCACGGCGCCCACGACGGCCGTGCCCACGACGGCCGTGCCCACGCTGCCGGTGCCCGTGACGCCCAGGGTCACGGCGCCCGCCCGGACCCGGTGATGCTCGCCGCTCCGGCGTAACGAGGCGGCGCGATGGACGTCGATCGGCCTCCTTTCTCCGCACCGCCGCGGGGAAGGAGGCCGATCCGCGTCCGGCGGACAGGGGGAGGGTGGACGCACGGTGTAGCAGCGCGTACACTTGTGCGTCGCACTGACGCGCATCCGCCCCGCGCTGACGCTCCCTCCGCGCCCCCCGCCGTCCCATGTCGCAGGCGCTCGACCTCGCCCCCGCCGGCGTTCTCCAGGCCTCACCGCTCTTCGCCGCGCTCCCCGCGGACGATGCGGCCGCGCTCGCCGGCGCCATGCATCCGCTCCCCCTGGCCATCGGCGACGTGCTGTTCTCGTCCGACGACGCCCCGGCGGCGCTGTACGTGGTCGCGTCCGGCGCGCTGGAGGTGGTAGAGCGCGGCGCGGTGGGCGAGACGCGCGTGCGGACGCTGGGCCCCGGCGAGGCGCTGGACGAGATGCAGGCCCTGGCCGGCAACGCGGGCGCGCTGCTGGTCCGCGCATCCGCCCCCGCGACGTTGATGCGCGTGGACGACGCCGCGCGCGACGCCCTGGCGGACCGCGCGCCCGCCGTGGCCGCGGCCCTGGCGCGGATGCATCGCCAGCAGCTGTTCTGCCGCCTGCACGCCGTCTTTGGCGCCATGGACGCGGCGCTGCTGGACGAGCTGGAGCAAATGGCGGAGTGGCGCCACCTCCGCCGCGGCGAGCTGCTGTGGGAGCAGGCGGACAGCGGCGACGCGCTCTACCTTGTCATCAGCGGCCGATTGCGGACGGTGCGGATCGAGACGGACGGCACCGCGCGCGTGCTGGGCGAGGCGGGGCGCGGCGAGATCGCGGGCGAGCTGGCGTTCTTTGGCTGCGAACCGCGCGGCGAGCGCGTGGAGGCCGTGCGCGACGCCGTCCTCGTGGGCTTTACGCGCGACGAGTTCGACCGGCTCGTGGCCCGCCGTCCGGCCATCATCCGCCAGGTGACCAGGCTGGTGCTGGACCGTGTGGGCGGCGCGCGGACGCCGGCCCCGGGGCGGGTGATCAACGTGGCCGTGGTGCCCGTGGGCCCCGGCGCGCCCCTGGACGCGTTCTGCGCGCGCCTTGCCTCCGCCCTGGGCGCCCACGGCCGCACGCTGCACCTGACGGCGGCCGGCGTGGACGCGCGGATGGCGGAGCGCGACATCGCCCAGGCGTGGGACGACGGGGCAGAGACGGAGCGGCTGCTGGCGTGGCTGGAGGCGCGCGAGACGGACCACCGCTTTGTCCTGTACCAGGCGGACGAGTCGGCCAGCGCGTGGACGCGCCGCTGCATGCGCCAGGCGGACCGGGTGCTGCTGCTGGCCCGCGCCGGCGACGATCCCGCGCCCGGCGCCGTGGAGCGCGCCGTCCAGGCGCTGGAGGACCGCGCCACGGACGCGTACGAGGCGCTCGTCCTCGTCCACCCGGACGGGTCGAAGCTGCCCAGCGGGACGGCGGCGTGGCTGCGGCCGCGCGCCGTGCGCGAGCACCACCACGTGCGCTGGGACGGCGAGGCCGACTTCGCGCGGCTGGCGCGCGGGATGGCCGGGCGCGCCGTGGGCGTGGTGCTGGGTGGCGGCGGCGCGCGGGGAATGGCGCACATCGGCGTGCTGCGCGCGCTCACCGAGGCCGGCGTGCCCATCGACTTCATCGGCGGAACGAGCATCGGCGCGGGGGTGGCGGCACAGTACGCGTACGGCGTTCCCGCGGACGGCCTGCTGGAGCTAAACCGCCGCATCTACCTGGAGTGGCAGCCGCAAAAGGCGCTCACCATCCCGCTCGTTTCCCTGGTGGACAACCGGCTGGCCGGCGTCTGCGGCGAGCGCGTGTACGGCGACGCGCACATCGAGGACCTGTGGACGCCGTACTTTTGCGTCACCAGCAACCTGAGCACGGCGGAGATGGTCATCCACCGCACGGGGCTGCTGCGCAAGTACGTGCTGGCCAGCGCGTCCATCCCCGTCTTTGCCCCGCCCGTGCTGGAGGGCAGTCACCTGCTGGTGGACGGCGCCCTGCTCAACAACCTGCCCACGGACGTCATGCGGCAGACGGGGTGCGGCGTGGTGATCGCGTCGGAGGTGTCGGTGGATGACGACGCCCTGTTCACGGCCGAGCGCGTGCCCACGAGCTGGGAGGTGCTGCGGGGGCGGTTCCGGCGCGGCGCCCCGCCCGTGAAGTTTCCCGGGCTGATGGACGTGGCCATGCGCGCCGCCCTGCTGCACAGCACCTGGCGCGAGGCCGCCGCCGTGCGCGAGGCGGACATCTGCCTGCGGCCGCCCGTGGACGCGTTCGGCCTGATGGAGTTCGAGCGCATGGCCGACGTGGCCCAGGCCGGCTACGTCTATGCCCGCCAGGCCGTGGCGGACTGGGCGGAGCGGCCGCGGTAGCCCGCCCGTTGCCCGCGATTCACCGCGCCTTCCTTCATCCGCGCTCCCTTCCATCGCTCCACCCTTTCCCTTTCTCCGAGGGACCCCACCCCACATCCGCACGGGAGGAACAAGGGACATGTCTACGTTCGATCAGCTCGTCCAGGTGGTGCGGCGGGCGTACGCGCGCGTGGCGGACGTCGAGGCGCCCGCCTTCGCGCTGCGGGCGCCGGGCGCGGAGCCCGCCGTGTTCGGCCGCGGCGAGCCGACGGCCACGCTCGTGGTGAACGACCGCCGGGGCGCCGCGGCCCTGGCCACGCTGGACGCCATGGCCGTCTGCGAGGCGTACCTGGCCGGCGCCCTGGACGTGGTGGGCGAGATCAAGCCGCTGCTGGCCCTGCGCGGCATGTTCGCGGACCGCCATCCCGTGCTGCGGCTCATGCGCTTTGTCCGGCCGCTGCTGCGCGGACAGGTGGCGATGGACCGGGCGAACATCGCCGCGCACTACGACCGCGACCCGGAATTCTACCTCACGTTCCTGGATGGGCGTCATCGCGCGTACTCGCAGGCCGTGTTCGCGCACGACGGCGAGGCGCTGGAGGATGCCGTCACGCGCAAGCTGGACCTGGCGCTGGAGGCCATCGGCGCGCGGCCGGGCGACCGCGTGCTGGACGTGGGCGGCGGATGGGGTGCGTTCACCCAGCACGCCGGCCGCCGCGGCGTGCGCGTGACGTCGCTGACCATCTCGGCGGAGTCGGAGCGGTTCATCCAGGGCCTGATCGGCGCGGAGGGGCTGCCCTGCGAGGTGCGGCGCGAGCACCTGTACGAGCACCAGCCCGCCGAGCGCTACGACGGGCTGGTGAACCTGGGCGTGACGGAGCACCTGCCGGACTATCCCGGCACCCTGGCGCACTACGCGCGGCTGCTCAAGCCCGGCGCCCGCGCGTGCCTGGACGCCAGCGCCTCGCGCCGCAAGAACGACGTGAGCGCCTTTTTTGAGCGATACGTCTTTCGCGGCAACGGCTCGCCGCTGTGCCTGCACGAGTACCTGGCCGCCGTGTCGGACAGCCCGTTCGAGGTGGAGACCGTCGAGAACGACCGGCACAACTACATGCTCACCACCCGCCACTGGGCGCTCAACCTGGAGCGCCGTCGCGAGGAGATCGAGCGCCGCTGGGGCACACAGGCGTACCGCGTGTTCCAGCTGTACCTGTGGGGCTGCGTGGACGGATTCGAGCGGGACGAGATCCAGGCGTATCGCTGGGTGATGCGGTTGAAGGGCTGAACGGCAGGGAATAGGGAACAGGGAATAGGGAATAGCCTGCAACGGCAACTGCACTCCCATGCTGGGCCTCCTTTGACTTCCTGAGGGAGGCGCCGCGCGATCCCGCCCGCGCACCGCACTCCGGCGCCGACCGAAGGATCTCCCATCCCGTGCACGGCCGCCTCCCGCGCCGTGATCCGGCCCGCCGTTATCGATGCGTGCCGCGGCGGTGTTGCGCCCTCCGGCAAGATCCTTCGGGGCCGCACGCATCCGGCGCGGTCAGGGCCCGTGAGGGCCCCTCAGGAAGACAAGGCGGGTGAGGGCCTGTTTGCACGCGGATTCTTTGACTTCCTGAGGGAGGCGCCGCGCGATCCCGCCCGCGCACCACTCTCCGGCGCCGACCGAAGGATCTTCCCGCCCGCGCAGGGTGCTTGCCTCCGCAGCGTGATCCGGCCCGCCGTCTTCCGTCCGGGCTGCGGCGGTCATGCGCCATCCGGCAAGATCCTTCGGGGCCGCACGCATCCGGCGCGGTCAGGGCCCGTGAGGGCCCCTCAGGAAGACAAGGCGGGTGAGGGCCTGTTTGCACGCGGATTCTTTGACATCCTGAGGGAGGCGCCGCGTGATCGCGCCCGCGCACCGCCCTCCGGCGCCGGCCGACCGAAGGATCTCCCGTTCGCCGGCCGCTCCCACACCGTGATCCGGCCCGCCGTCTTTCGATGCGTGTGGGCGGCGGTGTTGCGCCATCCGGCAAGATCCTTCGGGGCCGCACGCATCCGGCGCGGTCGGGGCGAGGGCCCCTCAGGATGACAAACCGGGCCTGGTCGCCGGATCCCGCCCTTGATGCGCGGGCTCCGTGCACCCCACGGTACCCGCCCTGCCCGGACCCGTCGGCGAAGGCCGACATCACGTGTTCGGTGCCGCGATTTCAATCGCCGGGGCTGGGGGCCGGCCCATCCGCGATGCCCCAGCGTCCCGCCCGATCCGCATCACCGCCCGCGCCTCTCCAGCCTGCTAACAATTTCGCAGTGATCTCTATCCGGGCCGATCGGACGTTCGTATATTGGCCGCACATCCGCAGGAACACGCAGTCACTCTTTCCCCCTCGAGGCCACCCGCCCCCGCGGGCGTCCTCGCGCACCCCCCATCCGCATCATCGGAGAGACGCCAGCCATGCGACGTACCCTGTCCGCGGCGCTCGTGGCCGCGGCGGTCGCCCTGCCCGCAACGGCGCAGGAGCAGCCGCACGCGTTCCGGGGCGCCACCCTCCTCCCCATCGCCGGCCAGCCGATCGCCAACGGCGTGCTGGTGGTGCAGGGAGGCCGCATTACCGCCGTGGGCGGGCCCGGGACGGCCATCCCCGCCGGCGCCGTGGTCCACGACATGTCGGGGAAGACCATCATGCCCGGCCTGGTGGACACGCACTCGCACATCGGCGGGGGCGACGGCGGCGACCGCAGCAACCCCATGCACCCGGCCGTCCGCATCCTGGACGCCATCGACGCCCGCGACGAGGGCATCCAGAAGGCGCAGGCCGGCGGCATCACCACCGTCAACGTCATGCCCGGCAGCGGCCTGCTCATGAGCGGGCAGACGGCGTACCTCAAGCTGCGCGACGGCAACGACATCTACGACCTGCTGATGTGCCGCGACGCCATCCACGACATCTGCGGCGGGATGAAGATGGCCAACGGCACCAACCCCCGCGGCGAGCCGCCGTTCCCCAGCACGCGCAGCCGCGCCGCCGCCATCGTGCGCGAGCGCTTCGTGCGGGCGCAGGAGTACCGCGAAAAGATCCGCGCGGCGGGCGGCCCCGAGCGCGTTTCCCCGCGCGACCTGGAGATGGAGGGACTGGTGGAGGTGCTGGACGGCCGCCGCGTGGTGCACTTTCACACGCACCGGGCCGACGACATCCTCACGGCCCTGCGCCTGTCGCAGGAGTTCGGCTTTCGCATCGTCCTGCACCACGTGAGCGAGGCGTGGAAGGTGGCGGACGAGATCGCGCGGTCGGGCGCGCCGGCCAGCATCATCCTGCTGGATTCGCCGGGCGGAAAGCTGGAGGCCCTGGACTACAGCAGCACCAACGGCCGCGAGCTGGAGCGCGCCGGCGTGCTGACGGCGTTCCACACGGACGACGGCATTACCGACAGCCGCTTCTTCATCCGCAGCGCCGGGATGGCCGTGCGCGAGGGAATGTCGCGGGAGCGGGCGCTGGAGGCGCTCACCATCGCCGGCGCGCGGATGCTGGGCATGCAGGACCGCGTGGGCACGCTGGAATCCGGCAAGGACGCGGACTTCATCGTCCTCTCGGGCGACCCGCTGAGCGTGTACACGCTCGTGGAGCAGACGTGGGTGGAGGGCAGCAAGGTATTTGACCGGGCGGACCCGGCGGACCGCGCGTTCGCCGTGGGCGGACCCAACGTGTTCGACGGCGCCGTGATGCACGTGCACGAAGGCGAGGAGGGCCACTGATGCGGATCAACGGAATCGTCCTTACGGGCGCCGCCCTGGCGCTGGCGGCGGGCGCGGCGCACGCGCAGGTGGCGGTGCGCGGCGAGACGGTGTACACCATGGCCGGCGCGCCCATCCGCGACGGCGTGGTCCTCATCGGCGCGGACGGCAGGATCGAGCGAGTCGGCTCCGCGGCCGAGGTGCAGGTGCCCGCGGGCTACCGCACCATCACGGGCCGCGTGGTCACGCCGGGCCTGGTGGACGCGCACAGCGTGGTGGGCCTGGCGGGCGCCATGAACCAGCCCCACGACCAGGACCAGCTGGACCGCAACGAGGTCATCGCGCCGGAGCTGCGCGCCATCGACGCGTACAACGCGCGGGAGATGCTCGTTACCTGGCTGCGCGACTACGGCATCACGACGGTGCACACGGGCCACGGCCCCGGCGCGCTGGTGAGCGGGCAGACGATGATCGTCAAGACGCGCGGCGACGACGTGGGCGAGGCGCTGGTGGACACGACCACCATGCTGGCGTTCACGCTGGGGCCGTCCGTCTCGGGCAACTTCCGCAACGCGGGCACGCGCGCGCGGGGCATCGCGCTGCTGCGCGCGGAGCTGCTGCGGGCGCGCGAGTACGATCGCCGTCGCGGCGGCACGGGCGGCGGCGGCCCGCGCGCCGGCGGGAATGGCGGTGGTGGCAACGGGCCGGCGATCGCCGATGGCGACCGCGCCGCCGCGGCGGCCAATCCCCGGACGGCGGACCGCGCCACCAACGAGCCGCGCGCGGCGGGCGGCGGCAACGCGAACCGTGGCGGTGGCGGCGCGAGCGAGGGCGGCGGCGCGCGGGACCTGGGGCTGGAGATGCTGGCCCGCCTGCTGAACCGCGAGATCCCGGCGCTCATCACGGCGCAGGAGGTGCCCGAGATCCTGGCGGCCCTGCGGCTGCAGGAGGAGTTCGGGTTCGACATGGTGCTGGACGGCGGGGCGGAGAGCTACCTGGTGATCGACGAGCTTCGCCGGGCCAACGTCCCCGTCATCCTGCACCCCACGATGGTGCGGCTGGGCGGCGAGACGGGCCATGCCACGCTGGAGACGGCGCGGCGCCTGCGCGAGGCCGGCATCACGGTCGCGCTGCAGAGCGGGTACGAGGGCTACGTGCCCAAGACGCGCGTGGTGCTGTTCGAGGCCGCCATCGCCGCCGCCAACGGCCTGCCGATGGAGGACGCGCTGCGGACCATCACCATCGACGCCGCGCGCATCATCGGCGTGGGTGACCGCGTGGGCTCGCTGGAGCGCGGCAAGGACGGCGACGTGGCCGTGTTCGACGGTGATCCGTTCGAGTACACGTCCCACGTGTGCGCCGTGCTCATCGAGGGCCAGGTCGTGAGCGAAACCTGCCGCTGAGCCAGGGACAGAAAAAGAAATCTCACGCAGAGGCGCAGAGTACTTCGTTCGCGCGATGAAGTACTCTGCGTCCTCTGGTGCGTCAGGCGAAGCCTGACCTGTCTTGTGAACTGAAAGGAGTTCACCATGTGAAATGCCTGTGACACATGTAGCCGAGCAGGCAGGGTAGCCGGGCAACCGGAGCCCTGAAGCCCTGGGAGGCGCACGGTGCGAGCCGTAGCGAAAGCGAACCCGGTTCAGCCTCGAAACGCAAAGACGAGAGCGGCCAACCTTTCAGAGATGGTGAAGCCAGGACTGGCGGGGAAGTCACAGGCATGTGCACCCGTCGGGCTCTCCGGGGTGGTAGGGGACAGCGCGTACCGAGAGAGAGGTCGAGGAACCTGAGAAGCGCCCGGCGTGCGGGGTCGTGCCCCAGGGTGCGGCTGGGAAACCATAACCAGCACGTGCTGCGCGGCCGGGCGGCGGAGGGGTCCATAGTAGCGGGGAAGCGGGGTAACTCCCGTGGAGCGAAGGGGCCCTGCTGGCGGGATGCGGAGTCAGAAACGAGGAGAGACCGCTTGCGTCACGACGCCACTACGGGAGAAGGGGAGGAACTGCCGAAGGCCTTTGCGGCCAACGAGCAGGGATTTCCCCCGAAGCTCTTCACGCTGAGACAGAAGCTGTACCAGAAGGCGAAGCGAGAGCCGAAGTTCCGGTTCTATGCGCTGTACGACCGGATCTACAGGCAAGACGTGCTGGAGGCAGCCTGGGCCCTGGTTGCCGCGAACGACGGCAGTGCAGGGGTGGACGGGGTCACGATCGAGCAGATCGAGAGCTCACCCGGGGGGCCGGAGGCGCTGGTGTCGGAACTGCACCAGTTGCTGACGGCCCGGACGTACCGGCCTCAGGCGGTGCGGCGCGTGTACATCCCCAAGCCGGACGGCAGGATGCGGCCGCTCGGCATTCCGACGGTCCGTGACCGGGTGGTGCAAACGGCAGCCAAGCTGATCCTGGAGCCCATCTTCGAAGCGGACTTCCTGGAGTGCTCGCACGGCTACCGGCCCAAACGCAGCGCGAAGGGTGCGCTGGCGCAGATCGAAGCGAACCTGCGCGCGGGGTACACGGCCATCTACGACGCGGACCTGCAAGCCTACTTCGACACGATCCCGCACGACAAGCTGATGAAGGCGGTCGAGCGGCGGGTGGCGGACCGGTCGGTCCTCGCCCTGATCCGCCTGTGGTTGGATGCGCCGGTGGAAGATCGTGGCGAGGACGGCCGGCGGACGATCCGCCGGCCGAAGCAGGGCACGCCACAAGGCGGGGTGATCTCGCCTCTGCTGGCCAACCTGTACCTGCACTGGTTCGACAAGGCATTCCATCGCAGGCACGGGCCGGGAACGTGGGCGAAAGCCCGTCTGGTCCGCTATGCCGACGACTTCGTGATCATGGCGCGGTACGTCGGAAGCCAGATCACGGGCTGGGTGGAGAGGAGCGTGGAGGAATGGCTCGGCCTGACGATCAACCGGGCGAAGACCCGGGTGGTGAGCGTTACCCGGCTAGGCGGGGAGAGCCTGGATTTTGTGGGCTACACCTTCCGCCATGACTGGGACCGGTTCGGAAGAAGATTCCGCTACCTGACGGCGGTTCCTTCGGACAAGGCGGTGGCTCGCCGCAAGGAGCGGATACGGGAGCTGACCGGGCCGAAGAGGTGTTTCGTGCCCGTGACGGAACTGATTGAGCAGGTGAATCAGGAACTGCGTGGCTGGGGAGAGTACTTCAGCTACGGGCACCCGCGCCGCGCTCATCGCAAGGTGAACGCGTTCGTAGTTTCTCGATTGACGAAGCACCTCAGACGTAGGAGCCAGCGTGCCTGTCGACCACCGACGGGAATGACCTACTACAGCTTCCTGACGCGGCGTCTCGGTCTGAAGCTGCTGTAGTCAGCGCGCAACTCTCCGATAGCCAACCGGTGAACCTGCCGGGGAAGCCGGATGCGGGAAATCCGCACGTCCGGTTTGATGAGGGGCACCAGGGCGTCGCCCTGGTGCCTACTCTACCGGCTCTGCGTGAGAATGTAGTTGCTGTTCTTCTGTAACGCGCTGCCAGGGATGCAGTTGGGGTCTGCCGAAGTGAAAGACGGATTGTCATTCTGGCCGGATACGAGTGGTCCGCCGGTTGCCTTTTCCCAGGGCAGCCAGCGCGGGATGCGACGGTGCCCGCGCCACTGTGAATCCGAAACAACCGTCGAAGCTTTCGGAGGCCCATTCAACCGGAGGAAACGACCATGGCACTGTATCCCACCAGCACCCGCTACGCCGAGCCGTTCGACCAGCTGTTCGACACGTTCTTTGGCCGCGCGGGCCGTCCGGCCGCCAATGGCAACGTGCTCATGCGCGCGCCTGAGACGGACGTGATCGAGACCGAGCGCGAGATCCGCGTTGTCACCGAGATGCCCGGCCTGCGCCGCGACAACATCGAGATCGACGTGGAGAACAACGTCCTCACCATCCGCGGCGAAAAGCGCGAGCAGCGCACCGAGGGCGAGCAGGGCCGCTGGCATCTGGCCGAGCGCCGCTACGGCACCTTCAGCCGCAGCTTCGTGCTGCCGCGCGACGTGGACGCCGACGGCATCCAGGCCGCGTTCCAGGACGGCGTGCTCACGGTGAGCGTGCCCAAGAGCGAAAAGGCGCGCCGCCGCCGCATCGAGATCGGCGGCGAGGCCAGCCAGCCGCAGCTGGGCGAGACCGAGCAGCCCCAGGGCTGATTCACGGCGGACGGATGAACACGGGGCCGGCGGAGCGATCCGCCGGCTCCGCTTGCTTTGTCCAGCATGCTGATCACGGAAAACGCGCGGGACTTCCGGAAGATCCAGGAGCGGATCCCGTTCGATTTCGTCGCCCCGTTTCCCGGGCAGAAGGCGTGACGTAGTCGCTCCTCCCGCGAAGAAGCCCGGAGACTTTCGGCACGAGCGAGCGGCAGATTCCCGACGGGATCTGCCGCTCGCTCATCCATCGCACAAGTGCCTGCCGCGCCGCTGTTTGGGCCAGGGAGGACGAGAATGGCAGCGGACGTAACGGATTTTGTTAGTTCTAAGACACTCTATTCAGGTCCTAAATTTGCGTTTGCCTGGATCCGTCCTGATCGAGATGACGGGAGAAGGTTGCTCAGGCGGCGCACCCGGTGCGCCGTCCCGGGCATCCGTTGTCGCCAGCGCCCGGCGCCACGTGACGCGGTGCCGCTCACCCCGAGGATTTGCAAGTGCCCTCATCGTCCCGCCGGACTGCATCGGCCGTATTCAGCCATCGCGCTGACGCGCGGTGTCGGGCGGCGTGCGCGTGTTCGCACGCGGGGACGATAGCATGCGTGCATTTCGGCCGCGCCCACCCGGGGCGCGGCCGTTTGCGTCGGTGCCGCGACCGCGGGCCGTCCATCCACCCCACCCACCCCCAGTGAGGATGCCATGCAGAAGCTCAAGCTGAACCTGGAAGACCTGTCCGTCGATTCGTTCGACACCACGCGCAGCGAGCGCCCCAAGGGCACGGTGTTCGGCGAGCAGTGCACGTGCTACACGCAGTGCACGTGTCCCGGCTGCCCCACCTGCGACGCGAGCTGTAATGGCACCTGCTACGCCTCGTGCAACGGCACCTGCGACGTGTCGTGCAACGGCACCTGCGCGGGCACCTGCGGCGACAGCTGCTACGACACGTGCGGCGGCTACACCTGTGACGGACGCCGGGCCTGCGGCTACACGGCCCTGCAGACCAACTGCAACGAGATCTGCCTCTGACCTGGAACGGGCGGGGACGCGCCCTCGCGTTTCCGCCCGCGCCGTTCGCCATCCGTATCCCCGCGCCGCACGGGCGCGGGGTCCCCGGGAGGGCCGCGCCCGTGGCGTCCCGCCCATCCATCGAGAGCCCCATCCGGAGGGAACGACCATGCAGCCCAAGATCCAGCTGGACGTCGAGACGCTCGCCGTCGCCACGTTCGAGACGCAGCCGTCGCAGCAGCCGCAGCCGGCCCACGAGCAGGTCCGCACCTGCCTCAACACGTACTGCGCGCCGTATCAGTGCTGCATCTGATGCGGACCGGCCGGGGCGCGTCCATCGCGCCCCGGCCGAAGCTCCGTTTGCCCCTTCCCATCCCCTGCCCCGGAGGCCCCATGCCGAGCAAGCTCAAGCTGAACCTGGACCAGCTGTCCGTGGACTCGTTCGATACCTCGGCGAGCCAGAGACCCAGCGGTACCGTGTTCGGGGAGCAGTGCACCTGCTACACCGCCTGCACGTGTCCGGGCTGTCCCACCTGCGACGCGTCGTGCAACGGCACCTGCGGAGGCACCTGTGGCGAGAACACCTGCGCCGCGAGCTGCAACGGCACGTGCGCCGGCGCCAGCTGCGGATACTCGTGCAACTACACGGACTGCGACTGCGCGCCGGAGACGTGCCTCCAGACGAACTGCGGGCCCTACTTCTGCTGCGCCTAGTCCGCCTCCGTCCGCCAGCCTCGCCGGCCCCGCCGCGGCGGGCCGGCGTCATGCAGCCGCGTCGGTCGGATCAGCGGGGGACGCCCTCCCCCGTCTCCCGCGCCAGCAGGGTGTGAAAGTGGTGCGTGCCCACCTCGCGCCGCGGCGAATAGCGGCCGCGGTGGTACAGGCGCGAGCGCACGCCCTTCTGCACGGCCTCCACCACCTCCTCGTCCTCCATCTCCACCCGGTGCAGGTCCGCGCCCGCGCCGGACGACCGCCGCGACTCATTCCACACGTAGGAAAGGAACGAGACGCGCGTGCGGTCGTGCGCCAGGGGCTGCACCAGGTTCACGGACAGCCCCCACGGATAGAAGTTCAGCATCAGGTTCGGAAACAGCCACCAGTAGTACGCCGCCACGAGCGTCCCCTCGTCCGGGTGGCCGGCGGGGAGATCGAACGCCTCGTCGCGGTTCCGGGTCGTCCCCAGCTGCAGGTTGCACCAGTCGAACGTCTCCGTCCGGTAGGTGGCGTAGTCCAGCGTGTCGGCCAGTGCCGCGTGGATGAACGGGATGTGGAACTCCTCCAGGTAGTTGTCCACGTACAGGGCCCAGTTGGCGCGGATCAGGTAGTCGCGCGACGTCCCCGGATCGAAGGTGAACTCGTCCAGGGGGAGAAAGCCGCATCGCTCGCGCACGGGCCCCATCCACGCGTCGAACGGGCACGCCGGGTCGATGGAGGTGAACGCCAGCGGCCCCCACTGCGCCAGCGGCAGCCGCGGGAGGTCGTCCGCCGCGGAGGGAAAGCCCGCCACGCCGTCGAACTCCGGCATGTGTGTCATGGTGCCGTCCAGGGCAAAGCGCCGCCCGTGGTAGCGGCAGCGCAGGTGCCGCGCGTGCGTCTCGCCCTCGCAGACCACGGTGCCGCGGTGCGTGCACACGTTGCTCAGGCAGCGCGTGACGCCGTCCTCGCCCGCGGCCAGCACCAGGGGCTCGTCCAGGCACCCCTCCAGCAGGGTGAACGGCAGCAGGTGCCCGGGCGCCTTCACCCGCTCCGCGCCGCGCACCATCTGCCAGCTGCGGGAGAACACGCGGTCCTTCTGCAGGGCGTACCACGCGGGGTCGGCGTACACCTCCGCGGGCAGCGTCTGCGCCTGGCGGATGTCGGGATGAACGGTGAAGGGCTGCATGGGGGAGGAGGTGCGAGAGTGCGAAAGCAGAAGAGCAAACGAGAGATACGGGACGGAGTGACCCGGGGCAACAGCTCGGGGCGGGCGTTTACTTCATCTGTCCGCGCTGCTGGTGAGAAGACGAGAGGCCCCGCCGGTGTCGGCGGGGCCTCTCACCTGCGTTCTGCGCTTGCAGCCGACGGGGCGATCAGCAGCAGGGGCCAAGGAGATCACACTTGGGAGCGCAGTTCAGCGTTCCGTCAGGATTCGCGCTCTTCGGGTACAGTCGTGTGTCGCCGCAACTGCCGATCGATGCCATGCAAACCTGACCGGAGACGGTTTCCGCACCGACCGTCACACCCGCAAGCACGAGGAGGGCGACCACAACGCGTAGTGTAGTTTTCACGTCATCCCTCCGATCTGGCAGCAGTAGCCCGGTTCGCACTGCTCGTTCGCGCACGTGTAGGTTTCATCCACGTTGCAGCTGATCACCTTTCGCCTGGACTCGTCGAGCGCCGCGTGCGCCCTCGACCCTGGAAGGAACGACAACGCAAGAGCCGTCGCGAGCAGCAAGGCGCCCTTTGATCTCGACATCGCGTGTCTCCCGATGAAATGGTGACTACGGCACGGCACCCGTTCGGTTGCCGGCTTCCGGCCGGAGTTGTCGGAGAATGTCTGCTCCGCGAACCGCATGAAAGTGCCGATCCGGCTTTCCATCTCCTGGCATCACGGCGATTACCGGCCGGGCAGTCGAAAGCGTCGTCGCCGGGTCGGGAAGACTCATGACCGTCAAACGCACACGCTCCGTCCTGAGAAAGGAGCAGAGCGCGGTGGTGTCCGCTTCCGGGATCAGCACCCACGTACGGCCGCCGTCGTTCGGGAGCCGCCTGAGTGTAAAGCCCAGGTCGCGGCAGCTCATTGCCTGCGGGACCGTCACGAGCATGGCCAGGTCGGGTGCGTCTTCGGCCGTGGAGGGCGTTGTGCCGCAGGCGGGCCGGTAGGAGCGTGAAGCGAGCGCGGTGGAAAGCTGGATCCCGATTTGGCGCGCCTGGCCGGGCTGGTCATCCGGCGGCAAACCAGATGGCTCGCACGCACCAATCCCCACGACGATCGCCACGGCAGCGCCGTTGAGCCCCGTCCTCACGGGTTGGCTCGCGGCCGGAACAGTCCAATGCGGATTTCCTCCTGCCCGGGGCTGAGCAGCACGACCGGCCCGCCGTCGTAGGTTCCGATGACCGGGGGGGATTCCGCAAGGGCCTGCCACTCTCCGGACGGGCTCCGTGTGACCAGGAGGATGGGGTCCCCCTTGTTCAGCACTCCCCGCACGTAGGGGAGATACAGGCCACCCTCCGAGACCGAGAGGGTGCTGGACAGGTGGAAGCCATGGCTCCAGCGAATCAGCTCCTGGATGGTCGCGTGCCGGGCGGTCGGAGCGGCGGGGTGCACGTATCCCGGAAACGGCAGGTGAAGACGTCGTACGTCGCCGCTCGAAAGCGACACCATCCAGAGTGAGTCCGAGACCGTGTTGGATACGAACGCCGTGTCGTCCTTCACGGAAAGGGAAAAGGCGCGAAGGTTCCCCCAGGCCGGGTCCTCGGGCTGACCCGTGGGGCGAATCTCACCAACCGCGAGCATCCTGCGCCGCACATGGCCGTCCATATCCAGCTCTGCCAGCACCTCCCTCGCCTCCGTGCTCTCCACCGCGAGGAGGAGCCGTCGACCCTGGAGCGGCCGAAATCCCTGGATCAATCCCAGGGTAAGGACTGGCGTAGCCGCGACCAGGGCCCCCGTGGTGTCGAACACCTGGACCCTGGGGTTCTGGGCGTCGGCCACGTAAATCAGCCCGTCAGGGCCAAAGCGGGGATACCGCGGCTGCTCGAATTCACCGGGTCCCATGCCCTTTCGACCGATGACGCGCAGCAAGCGGCCATCCCGGGCGAAGAGCTTCACGTTCCCCTCAGAGACGTCGCCGATGAGGATTCGCCCCCGGGAGTCCAGGTCGATTCCCGACACCCGCACGATCAGGGCGGAATCGGGCTGCTCCAACGTGACGGAACGAACGAGCTTGAACCTGTCATCAAACCGGGCAGATCCAATTTCTGGAGCGGATTCGGCCAGCGGAGCGGCTTCACCCTCGCCACACGCGGCGAGCACGAGTCCCAGCGAGACCGCGGAGAGGACCTGGCGTGAGTGGCGAGAAAAAGGCACAGGCGTGGCCCCTGGAGAGGTTAAATCCGGGTTACGTAGATAAATGGGGTTCGCTGCTCGTGCAAGCGTTTTGTTCGTATGGGGGCGCGTACTATTAGGGCCTGGCGTTTGTTGAGCTTCGTCCATGCGCTTCGTTGCCCGGCGTGGGGGAAGGCTGGTGCAAATCGCGTTTTCGTCGTTAGCTTCGGAGGTCCGCGCTTCGTCCGCTTTCCGGCGAAAGTCCCCTCCCCGACGCGCCACGCCCATGATCGCCACCGCGGCCTCCCCGCCCGACGCACCGCCCGCCGCGCCCCCGGCGCCGCGCAGGGGACTGCTGCGTGTGCTGGGCGTGACGTTCGGGCTGGCGGTGACCATCGGCAACACCATCGGCGCGGGGATCCTGCGCTCGCCGGGCTCCGTCGCCCAGCAGCTGCCATCCACGGCGTGGTACCTGGCCGCGTGGATCGCCGGCGGCGTGTACGCGCTGCTGGGCGCCGTCTCCCTGGCGGAGCTGGGGACCCTGCTGCCGCGCTCCGGCGGGATGTACGTCTTCGCGCGGCACGCGCTGGGGCGCTACGCGGGCTTTCTCGTCGGATGGAACGACTGGGCAGCCACGTGCGGCAGCGCGGCGGCCGTGGCCGTGCTCATCGGGGAGTACGCGGGGGCGCTCGTTCCGGGGCTGCAGGGGCGGACGGTGCCCGTGGCCATGGCCGTCACGCTGGCGTTCGCCACGCTGCAGTGGCGCGGCATCCGCACGGCGGGCTTCGCGCAGACGCTCACGAGCGCGGCCAAGGCCGTCGTCCTGCTGGGGCTCGTCGCCGCGTGCTTCTTCCTGCCGTCCACGCCCCCGCCGCTTCCCGCGGCCGCGCCGTCCATGCCGTCGGGGGCGGCGCTGCTGGCGGCCATGGTCGTGGCGCTGCAGGGCGTGATCTACACGTACGACGGGTGGACGGGCGTCCTCTACTTCTCCGGCGAGGTGCGAGACCCCGCGCGCGACATCCCCCGCTCCATGATCGGCGGCGTGCTGGCGGTGGCGGCCATCTACCTGCTGCTGAACGCCGCCTTCCTGCACGTGGTGCCGCTCCCCGCGCTGGCGGGCGAGCCGCTGGCCGCCGCGGCCGCCGCGCGCACGGTGCTGGGCCCCGCGGGTGACACGGCCATCCGCGTGGTGCTCATCGTGGCCCTGCTGAGCGCCGTGAACGCGCTGGTGCTCATGGGGCCGCGCGTGCTCTACGCCATGAGCGACGACGGCCTGGTGCCCCGCGCGGCCTCCGCCGTCAACCGCGGCGGCACGCCCACGGGCGCCACGCTGGCCAGCACGCTCGTGGCCCTGGGGTTCATCGCCACGGGCGCGTTCAACACCATCATCGCCGTGCTGGCGTTCTTCTTCGTCGCCAACTACGTGCTGGCGTTCGCCTCCGTGTTCGTGCTGCGGCGCCGCGCGCCGGACGCACCGCGCCCGTACCGCGCGTGGGGCTACCCGTGGACGACGGGCGCGGCGCTCGTGGGCTCGCTGGCGTTCCTGGCCGGCGCCGTCGCGGGCGACACGCGCACCAGCCTGTACGCCCTGGGAGTGCTGGCGGCGAGCGTGCCCGCGTACCGGCTGGCCGCGCGGTGGATGGACCGTACTCCGCGGGAGACATCGTGACGATGACGGACGCGGCCGCCGCGCCGCCCGCCCCGTCCGAGGCCGAAACCGAGCAGCTGGACCCCGGCGTGGAGCTGCTCTGGCAGATCAACGCCGCCCTGGGCTGGGCGGTGTGGATCGGCGTGGCGACGGCGACGCTGATGGTGTTCGAGCGGCCGGTCTCGTGGGCGCTGACCGTCTCGTTCGTGGCGCTGATGCACATCATGCACGTGCCGCCGCGGCGCTGCCGCCACTTCACGTTTCGCGTGGGCGCGACGGACGTGCGGGTCGTGCACGGGTGGCTGTGGCGGACGGAGAGCGTGGTGCTGCACTCGCGCATACAGCACGTGGACACGCGCCAGGGCCCGATCGAACGGATGATGGGCTTGGCGACCGTCGTCGTCTACACGGCGGGGACCGTGGGCGCGGCGGTGCCGATTCCCGGGTTGTCCGCGGCGCGCGCGGAGGCCCTGCGCGACGATCTCGTGCGGTTGAGCGGGACGGACGATGCCGTCTGAGGCTGCCGCCGTGCTGGACGGCGGGCGCCGCCTGCACCCGCTGACGCTGGGCTTTGCCGCGTTCGGCATCGCGCGGCGGGTGGTGTGGCCCGCGCTGGCCGGCGGCGTGGGCCTGGGCGGGGGGCGCGTCGCGCAGGTGCTGCCGATCTTCATGCTGGCGCTGGCCGTCCCCGCGCTCGCCGGCGCCGCGCTGACGTACGCGCGCTCCCGCTGGCAGCTCACCGGCGACGAGCTGCTGCTGCGCTCCGGCGTGCTGAGCCGCCGTGACCGCGTGATCCCCCTGTCGCGCGTGCAGAACGTGGAGGTGCGGCAGAACGTGCTGCACCGCGTGCTGGGCGTGGCGGAGCTGCGCGTGGAGACGGCCGGCTCCGGCACGGAGGCCGAGGCCGTGCTCTCCGTCCTGGGCATGGACCAGGCACAGGCCGCCCGCGTCCGTCTCCTGGCCCACCGCCGTGCCGCCGCGCCCTCCCTCGCGGACGCGGAGGACGGAGCGGAATCCACCGTGCCGCCCCTGGCGCGGCTGTCCACGGGCGACGTGCTGCTGGCGGGTGCCACGGCCAACGAGGCGGGTGTGATCGCGGCGGCGCTCGCGGGCCTGCTGCAGCTGGCGGACGACCTGCCCCTGCCCGTGTTCTCGCGCGTGGGCGACGCGGTGATGGACCGCGTGGAGGGCGCGCTGCTCGTCTTTGGCGTGCTGCTGGTGATGGTGCTGATGGTCGCCGGCTGGCTGATCTCCGTCGCGGGCGCCGTGGTGCGCTACCACGGTTTCACGCTCGCGGTGGACGGCGGGGAGATCCGCAAGCGCTACGGCCTGCTCACGCTGCACGAGGCCAGCGTGCCGGTGGAGCGGGTGCAGGCCATCCGCGTGGAAGAGTCGCTGCCGCGCCGGTGGCTGGGGCTGGCGTCGCTGCGCATCGAGACGGCGGGCGGCACGCCGGGCGAGCGGGGCGGGGCGGAGGCGTTCGTCCCCATCGCGCGGCGCGAGGACGTGCCCCGCCTGGTGCGCGGCATCTTTGGCGACGCGGACGCGGACGTGCCGCTGCGCCCCGTCCATCCCCTGGCGCGGCGGCGCCTGGCGCATCGCTATCTGCTGATGCTGCTGCTCCTGTGGCTGCCGTTCTGGGCCGCGCGCGCCGTCGACATCCAGCCGGCGGGGATGCTGGCGCCGTACCTGGCGGCGCTGCTGCCGCTGCCGTGGGGCGCGGCCGGATGGGCGTACCGCAGCCGCGGCTGGGCGCTGCCGCCCCGCTACGTCGTGGCGCGCGGCGGCGTGTTCACGCGCGTCACGTGGATCATCCCCGACCGCAAGGTGCAGACGCTGCACGTGCGTGCCACGCCGTTCCAGCGCCGGGTGAACCTCGCGACGCTGGTGGTGGACACGGCCGCGGGCGGCAGTCAGGCGGCCATCGTGGACCTGCCGGAGCCCGCCGCGCGTCGCATGCTGGACGAGCTGGCCGCCCGGAGCCGAGGCTCCTGCCCAGACCGGCTTGAGCTGCATTCTCACGCAGAGGGAGCAGAGGCAGCAGTACTGCTTTTGAAGTACTCTGCTGCCTCCGCTCCCTCTGCGTGAAAATCGCCGTAGAAGCGTGCGAAGGATGAAACGAAGAGCCCCGCCCGGAACGCGCCGGGTGGGGCTCTTTCGATCTGCGGATGCGAAGCGTCAGGCCGCCACGCGCACCAGCTCGCTCAGGTCCTCGGCGCAGCGCACGCCGGGCTCCGTGGCAAAGGGCGGCGGCACGCCCGGCCCGCCGATCACCACCTCCGTGTCCGCCGGCGCGGCTTCGCGCAGCTCGCGCGACAGGCGCCGGAAGTCCGCCAGCGACATGGTGTTCACCACCGACGTGCAGAACATGGCCGGCCGGCGCTGGTGCACGATGCGGCGCACCTCGTCCACGGGGATGTTGGGGCCCAGGTACACCACCCGCCACCCGCGCGTGGCCAGGTGGATGGCCGCGGCCATCAGCCCCGCCTCGTGCAGCTCGCCGGGGATGCCGGCGCACACGGCCTCGGGGCCGCGCGCGGCGCCCGTGTCCAGGTCGGCGATGATCCCCGCCAGCTTCTCGCGGACGAACGCGCTGGCAAAGTGCTCCTCGCCCACGCCGCACTCGCCCGCCTGCCACAGCTCGCCCACCTCGCGCAGCACGGGGAGCAGCACCTCTTCCACCCGGCGGTCCGGGGGCAGGCGCAGCACCTCCTCGTACGCCTCCAGCGCCCGGCGCCGGTCGAACGAAAGGAGCGCCTCCAGCATACGAAAGCGCGCGTCGCGCACGGACGGGCCGCTGCCGTCGCTGGGCAGGGGCTCGGCGCCGCGCCGCACCCGGCCGATAGCCTCGCCGATCGTGAGCCCGTCGTCCACGAGGGCCTTGATGCGCGAGAGCATCGCCACGTCTTCGTCCGTGTACAGCCGGTAGCCGGAGTGGGTACGATCCGGCGCCACCAGCCCGTACCGGCGCTCCCAGGCGCGCAGCGTGGCGGGGTTGATTCCGGTGAGGTGGGCGACGCGCTTGATGCGGTAGCTCATGGTGTGTCCAACTGCTGAGTGGGGTCCATCATGGTGCCGGGACCGTGACCTGCCGGACGCCTCCCGCAACCGCCGCCCCGCGCGCCACGGGATTGATCCGTCTTCAATTTCATTGGACAAAGCCTGTAGCGCAAGTTGCAGGTTGCGCGCCGCAGGCGCCGCAGGTCACGATTCGGGGCGGTGTTGCCGGGTCTTCGGCGCGGATCCGGATCGCGCGGACGGGCTGACGGAACGGCGTCCTCGCGAGTGCGCGTATCCTTGTAACGAATCCGTCACGGGTTGGCAATCAGGACCGCGGCGCCGCCAGCGGACCCAGCAGCTCGCGGACGGGCCCCTCGTGCCCCTCCGCGCGGGCCCACGCCTCGGCCGCGAGCTCGCGGGCGCGCCGCGCGGCCACGTCCGCCCCCGCGTCGTCGCCGGCCTGGCGCAGCAGGTCCGCGCGCTCGTGCAGCAGCCGCGCCCACGCGGCAATGCGCCGGGGCTCCTGCACCATGTGCGCGGCCGTGGCGCTGTCCACGCGCGGCGCCACCTCCGCCAGCGGACCCAGCAGCTCGCCCTCGGCGTCGTCCAGGGCCTGCACGGCTTCCTGCAGCTGGCCGCCGTTCCGGAGCCCCAGCATGCGCGCCAGCACGGCGCCCAGCAGCTTGAGCTCGCGCAGCAGCCAGTCTTCGCGGGAGGAGAGGGGCATGGTCAGGCGGTGGCGTGGGGATGGAAGGTGGGGCGCTCGCCGCGAGGGGCCTCGACCGGCTCGGCTGGGGCCCTCACCCGCTCGCTTAGGCTCGCACCCTCTCCCGCAAACTGCGCGGGAGAGGGTATAAACTTCTATCCGGCATTCGTTCGCGCCGCGGATTGCACGAACACGCTGGGGTGGTTCTCCGCGATCCAGAGCAGGCGCGCGGCGGCGGAGTTCGAGTCCCGGTGGCCCTGCTCCCATCGGCGCAGGTCGTCCACGGTGATGCACAGCGCGGCGGCGAGCGCCTCGCGCGTCATCCCCAGCCGGGCGCGCACCTCGCGCGGGTCCGGCTCTCCCACGAACGTCACGCGGATCTCCTCCACGTGCTCGCCGCGAAGCCATGCGCCGGCCTCCCGCGCGTTCTGCAGCAGCTCCTGGAACAGGTCATCGCGCATCCGCCCCCTCCTGCACAAAGGGATAGCGCGAAGCCGGCGCGGGTGCATCCGCGCGCGTGGCGGCTTTCGCGATGCGGCGGAGGACGGAATCCATCTCGTTCTCCACTTCCTCGTTGCGAAAGCGGATCACGCGCAGGCCGCGCGCTTCGAGCTGAGCGGTACGGGCGGCGTCTCGCTCCTGCTGCGGGTCGTGGATGCCGCCGTCCAGCTCCACGCATAGCCGGGCCTCCGCGCAGAAGAAGTCGATGACGAAGCCGTCCAGCGGATGCTGCCGCCGAAACTTGAGCCCGTTCACGGCCCGGTTGCGCAGCACGCGCCAGAGCAGGCGCTCCGCGTAGGTCTCCTCCTGGCGCAGTTCCCTGGCCCGCGCGCGCACCGTGCGCGACGTCTTCCGCTGCACGCCATCCTGCCGCATACGCATGCCCTCCGCGCTGAAGTTTCTCGCAAACTTCACACGGAGCACAATGTAACCGATGCGCTCTTGCTGTTGAACCCGCCCCAGCAGGAGCCCACCTCAGCGCACCAGAGCTCGTTGGAAGTATACACCCTCTCCCGCGCAGTTTGCGGGAGAGGGTGCGAGCGACAGCGAGCGGGTGAGGGCCCCT
>NZ_DASURI010000969.1:0-5623 GCF_036280135.1 Longimicrobium sp. | reverse complement strand
ACCAGCAGCACGTCCGCCTCGCCGAACAGCCGCCACGCGTCCTCCACCCACGCCGCCGGTACGTTCTCGCCAAAGAACACCACGTCCGGCTTGATGACGCCCCCGCACGCCTCGCACGGGGGGACCACGAACGCCTCCATGGCCCACGCGGGGAGCTCGGCGTCGCCGTCGGGCGCCTGCTCCACCTCGCCGTCCAGCCGCGCGGCCCAGGCGGCGTTCATCGCCAGCAGCCGCCGCTGAAACGCGTCGCGCGGGGTGCGGTCGTCACACGACAGGCAGCGGACGGCGGCCAGCGAGCCGTGCAGCTCGATCACGCGGCGGCTGCCGGCGGCGTGGTGCAGGCCGTCCACGTTCTGCGTGATGATGCCCCGCACGACGCCCGCGTCCTCCAGCACCGCCAGGGCGTGGTGCGCAGCGTTGGGCCGCGCGGCGCTGAAGCGCGTCCAGCCCACGGTGCCGCGGGCCCAGTAGCGCGTCCGCGCGGCCTCGCTGCGGACAAAGTCCTGGTACTGCATGGGCTTGCGCGTGCGCAGGCTGCCCTCCGGCCCGCGGTAGTCGGGGATGCCGGACTCGGTGCTGCACCCGGCGCCGGCCAGCACCACCGCGCGCTTTCCGCGCAGCAGGTCCACCAGCGGCTGCAGGCCCACGTCCGGCGCGGCGGAAACGATGGTCATCCTCAATCCTCTGGATGCACGTAAGTCCAACGATACCGCGCACCTGTACCGATCAGCCGGCACCGCGTTCCGCAAAATCAACAGATATTTTCACGCAGAGGGAGCAGGGGCAGCAGAGGACTTCATCGCGCGACGAACGTCCTCTGCTGCCTCTGCTTCCTCTGCGTGAGACAATCTTTCAGTCCTTGCGCGGCAGGAGGATGGAGCCGCGGTGGTCGTTCACGTCGCGGCGCGTGAGGATCACGGCCAGCGACTCCACGCCCGCGAACCACGCCAGGGTCAGCACGGCCATCCACACGCGGCCGCTGTACTGGCCCGTGTAGAGAAGCAGCAGGCCAAAGCAGTAGCCCGCCACGCCCGCGGCCTTGGCGCTGTACAGGTGCAGGTTGCCCACCTGCCGAAAGCGGATCCATCCCACGGCCAGCGCCAGCAGCGCGAAGCCCGCCCACGCCAGCAGCCGCACGCCCTCCGCCGAGAAGAAGTGCGGGCAGAACAGGAACAGCCACACGACGAGCGACGTGCTCAGCAGGTGGTCCGCCAGCGAGTCCAGCGCACCGCCCCGCCGGCTGGTGACGCGCAGCCGCCGCGCGATCATCCCGTCCAGCACGTCGGTGAACGCGGCCGCCGCGGCACCGGCCGCCAGTGCCTCGCGCATCCCCAGCGCGGCCAGCACCCACAGCACGGGCAGCGCCGCCAGCCGCGTGATGGTCAGCGCGTCGGGCACCCAGGCGAACCGCGGCGCGCGGCGCCCCGGCACGGAGTGAGACAGTTCTGGAGTCATGCGATCGTTCGGGCCTTGCAACCCACCCTCCGCGGGTCGTCCTGCATTCATAACGCACCGGGCCACCGTCTCCTGACGCGGCCGGCCCCGCGCCCGCCACGCCGGCCTTGGTCAGCGGCGCTCCACTCACTAGGTTGCCATCGTCGCGCCAAACCTTCAAGGGGGATGCCCGTCCACCATCACGCATCCCCCCCATCCGCCACATGCGGTTTCCCCACCCCGCCTTCATCCCCGGAGACCTTCATGCGCCCGATCGGCACGCCCGGCACGGAGTGGAACGAGACCGTCCTTCCCGACGAAGACCGGCTCGTGGCGGACTTTCTCCGCACCATCCGCCAGCAGCAGGAGGACACGGCGCGGGACGGGCGGACGCTGCGCGGCTTTCACGCCAAGATCCACCTGGGCGCGGAGGCCGCGTTCCACGTGCTCCCCGACCTGCCCGACTTCGCGCGCCAGGGCGTGTTCCGCGAGCCGGCGACGTATCCCGCCGTCGTCCGCTTTTCCAACGGGCACTTTCGCGTGAACCCCGATTCCACCAAGGAGCCGCGGGGCATCGCCATCAAGCTGCTGGGCGTGCACGGCGCGCGGCTGCCGGGGCACGACGCGGCCACGCAGGACTTTCTGGCCACGAGCCACTCGCTCACCTCCACGGTGCGCGACATCCGCCAGTTCGTCGCCGTCGTGGAGGCCACGCGTGGACGCGACAAGCCGCGCTTCGGCGAGATGGCGCGCCGGCTGGGGCTGCGCGAGGCGCTGCGGATCCTCGTCGCGCTCGTCCGCACCGTCAGCATCCCCAGCGTGCACAGCATGGCCACGGAGCGGTTCGGCGGCACGGCGCCCGTCCAGTGGGGCCCGTACGCGGCGAAGTTCACCGTTCAGCCGGCGGAGGGCACGGCGCCGCACCTGCCCCGCGCCCGCACGCCGGACTTTCTGCGCGAGGAGCTGGCGGAGCGGCTTCGCGCGGGCGACCTGGCGTTCGACTTCATGGCCCAGTTCTTCGTCGATGACCGGCGGACGCCCATCGAGGACACGTCCGTGGCCTGGAACAGCGAGGCCGTCCGCGTGGCGCAGCTGGTCATCCCCCGCTGCGACGTGGACGGCGACGCGCACGCCCGGCGGACGAGCGAGGCCATCGAGCGGCTGGCCTTCTCCCCCTGGCACGGCCTGGCGGACCACCGGCCCCTGGGCAGCGTGATGCGCGCGCGACGGACGGCGTACGAGGCCAGCGCCGCCTTTCGCACGCACGACCCGGAGCCGGATTCGCTGCCTCTCGTCGCCCCTGGCGAACCGGCGCTCCACGCGTGACCTTGGATGGCCCCGGCGGATGGATCCCAGCGGAACGGAGGACGCGTGGCGGACGAGCAGAGCGTGACGTGGCGGGTGAACGTCGGCGAGGAGGAGACGAGCGCGGCGTACGATCCCGCGGCGCCGGGCGACGGGCCGCGCGTGGTGTTCGCGTGCGCGCACGGCGCCGGCGGCAGCATGTCCGACAAGGCGAACGTGGCCGCGTGCGCGGCGCTGCGGGCGCGCGGGATCGGCACGGTGCGCTTCAACTTCCTGTACACGGAGCGCGGCTCGCGCCGGCCGGATCCCATGCCGCGCTGCATGGAGGTCGTGTCTGCCGTCGTCGATCGCATCCGGCAGGAGCTTGAGCCGGACCTGTTGCTCATCGGCGGGCGGTCCATGGGCGGGCGCGCGGCGTCCATGCTGGCGGCGGACGGCTTCGACGCGGACGGGCTGCTGCTGCTCGCCTATCCGCTGCACCCGGCCGGCCAGCCGCACAAGCTGCGGGACGCGCACCTGCCGTCCATCCGCATGCCCGTCCTCTGCTTCAACGGCACGCGCGACGAGCTGTGCACGCGCGCGCTGATGGAGGAGGTGCTGACCCGCGTGGGCCCTAACTGGCGGATGCACTGGCTGGAGGCGGCGGACCACAGCTTTCACGTGCTCAAGTCGTCCGGCCGCACGGACCCGCAGGTGCTGGACGAGTTCGCCGACGCCACGCGGGCCTGGGTCGACGGCCTGCGCCCCGCGTCCGCCTGATCCGCATCCCACGAATCCGACATCCGATGAGCGTTCCCTACAAGCCGGCCGGCTACACCGACGCCGCGCCGTACCTGATCGTGGACGGCGCCGCCCGCACGATCGACTTCCTCGTCCAGGTGTTCGGCGCGGAGCGGCTGCGGCGCTTCGACGACCCCGAGGGCGGCGTGCGGCACGCGGAGGTGCGCGTGGGCGACACGGTGGTGATGCTGGCCGACGGCGGCGAGGGTTATCCTCCGCAGCCGGCGCACGTGCACGTCTACGTTCCCGACGTGGATGATGCGTATCGCCGCGCGCTGGAGGCCGGCGGAGAGTCCGTCCGGCCGCCCGAGCGCGGCGACGATCCCGACCGCCGCGGCGGCGTCCGCGACCCCGGCGGCACCACGTGGTGGATCAGCACGCAGATGGAGTAGCATTGGACGCTGCGCATCGCCGGATGCGTCATCCAGCGAAACGTGAGGCCGGCTCCCAGGCGCGGAGCCGGCCTCACGCGTTGCGCCCCCTCCGGGCTCGCGGAGCTCGCCCACCTCCCCCAATAACCCCGGGGGGAGGTTGAACGGCGCACGCAGCGCCGCATGACTGGTTGTGAAAGGCGGTTCAGGAACCCGCGTTCGCGATGCGTCATCCTGAGGGAGCGCCGCGCACACATGGACGCTCGCAACACTTTGGCGCGACCGAAGGATCTTGTGTGCGAGACTCGGAGGCGGACTTTTGTGCACGAGGGTCACCCCCGAGCTTCGCGGGCAAGATCCTTCGTCGCCGCCATGGACCACGTACGCACGAGGGTCTACGCGGCGGCTCCTCAAGATGACGCTTCTGGCCCATCCGGCGATTCAACATCCCCCCCGGAATGACGCGTTTGGGCCATCCGGGTTGTTCGACATCTCTCAAGATGACAGCTGCGCGGTGGTGCTCACGCCGTAGGGCTGGCGCGCCACGTCGGGGAACGATCCGCGGCCGAAGAACACCTTGTGCGCCACGGCGCGGAACGGCGGCAGCCGCAGCGCCGCGACGGCCAGCTCGGCCGCGGCGGGCGAGCGCACGGCCGACAGCACCCGCCGGATGAGCAGGCGCGTGCGAAAGCGGGCGCGCAGGGCGGCGCCGTCGTACGGGGCCAGCGCGGCCGCGTTGCCCGTGGCCAGCAGGTCCATCGTCACCTCGGCGGCCAGGGCTGACTGGCGGATGCACGGGTCCAGCCCGCCCGCCGTCAGCGGCGACACCGCGCCGGCCGCGTCGCCCGTCAGCAGCCCGCGCGCGCAGGCGATGCGCGGCAGCACCCCGCCCACGGGGATGCGCCCGCCGCGCCGCTCGCACGGCACCGCGCCCTCCAGCCCGAAACGCGGCGCCACGCGGGCGTGAAATCGGCGCAGCGCCTCCGCCGGCTGAAAGCGCGCCGCGTATCCGCCCACGCCCACGTGCACCTCCTCGCCGTCGTCCACCACCCAGGCGATGTATCCGGGCGCCACCTCGGGATCGATCCAGCAGTGGAACGCGGGATCGTGCCCCGTGCGCACGCCGTGGAACACCTCCTCCACGCCCACGATCCACGCGCGATTCTCGTCCAGCCCCAGCGCGGACGCCACCCGCGACACCGCGCCGTCCGCCCCCACCACGAAGCGCGTCCGCAGCCGCTCCCGCCCGCCGTCGCGCTCCAGGACCGCCACGGAGCCGTCCCCGTCCGCCTCGAGCGATGCGAGGCGCGTCGACGGCGCCCATTGCACGCCGGCGCGCAGGCACGCGTCCAGGGCGCAGCAGTAGAGCGCGCCCATGCGGCCCACGCGGAACTCGTCGTGGGGGCTCTCCAGCGTCAACCCGCGTCCGCGGGGCGAGTACAGCGCCACGCGCCGCACGGGCGGGCCCAGGCAGTCGTCCGGCAGCGCGAAGCTCTCCAGCGTCCGCCGGACGAAGATGCCCGTGGTGTGCACCGCGTGGTCCACGGTGGGCTTGCGGTCGGCCAGCAGCACCCGCGCGCCGGACTCGCCCAGCCGGCGCGCGCACTCCAGCCCCGCCAGCCCCGCCCCCACCACGAGCACGTCCACGCTCGGGACCGCCCCACCGGCGACATCACTTTGTCTCATAAAGTTCACCTGTGTAAAAAAGGCCGCGGGACGCGGACGGTGCGGAG
>NZ_DASURI010000968.1:0-7188 GCF_036280135.1 Longimicrobium sp. | reverse complement strand
AGCAGGCGCTCGTGCGGGACCTCGCGCAGCCACCGCAGCGCGCTCTCGGACCGAACCATCGAGGGGTTGACGGATACGAACGCGCCGTGCGCGAGCGCACGGCGCAGCGTCTTCGCCGATCCTGAATACCAGTGGAGGATCCACGTCCCGCGGAAACTGGGGCCGAATGCGTCCACGACATCCTCGGCCGCCCGCCGGCTGTGGACCGTCAGCACCTGTCCGCCGTGCGCGTCCGACAGCTCGATGATGCGCGACAGCACCTCCCTCTGAAGCGCCCGCTCGCCCTGGTCCGGCGTGACGTAGTCCAGCCCGATCTCCCCGATGTACCGCGCCCGCGGGACGAGTTCGCCCAGCAGCGCGGCCTCCCGTTTCCGCGCGGCGACCACTTCGGGGTGGAAACCCAGCGCGGCACGCACGTAGCGGCTACCGGCAGCCAGCCGCTCCATCGGCTCGAACACCGAAGGCGTATTCGTCACCGCGATGCAGTAGGTGCGGCTGCGCTCCGCGCGCGCGATCAGCGCCCGGGGGTCCGGGAAGAGGTCCACGTGGCAGTGCGTGTCAACGAGCGGCGCCTCCCCGGCAGGCGCAGGGCTCACGTGGCCACCGGGTGCCCCAGGAGGAAATGCGCCACCTCGTTCAACCCAGCCCGGTACACGGCCGTGTACTCCTCCGCCTCGTTCGGCGGGATGGGCCCCGACCGCAGTACGTCGTCGATGTCCGCATGCTCCCTGGCGCGCTCAAGCGCAATCTCCACCGGGATCACGTCCTTCGACCGGCCGGCGCTGAGCAGATGCCGCTCGCCACGCACGTCGTACCGGTACTGCTGCGGGCCGTCCAGCCCGACGACATCCAGCGATGCCCGGCGGATGATGCACGGGACGCAGTACCCGCAATGCGGCTGCGGACGAGCGGGATCGTGCTTCATCTCATTCGGGTGGGCACACGAGCTCGTCTTCTCCGGTCCCAGCGTGCGCACCAGCTCGGCCTCGGCCCCGTACAGCCGCTCGACCATCTGCCCCTTGGTGAGGAAGCGGTACGGGTTTACGAGCGGCACCTCTATCCCTAGCCCGGCCAGCACGCTTCTCAGCAGATCGAGCGTGTACGGATGGGTGGTGCGCGTGCTGTAACTTCCCAAACGCGCCGACGTGAGCGGGACGTTCAGGCTGATGAACCCGTTCTCGGGAATCAGCAGCGGAGTGCCCCGGCGCAGGCAGGACGCCACCAGTATCCCCAGCCCGATGAAGAGGATCGAGCGGCTGCGCTGCGTGTTCTCCTTGCCTGTGACCTGCCCGTCGGGAGGCGGCGGGTTGAGGCGGAATCTCACGTGCCGCAGGCGGTCCGCGCCGAAGCGGCCGGCCAGCCCCTTTACGAGCTCCTTCTGCGCGGGGCTGGAGAAGCGATCATGGCCCTTCGCGTTGTGGCTCACGAGCGCGAGCTTCGTCCCCGCCGCCAGCGCCTCAGCGGCGCCGATGAACGAGTCGAGCCCGCCGGAAAGGAGGCAGACCGCATCGACGTCCAGCTCGCCGCCCTTGCCCAGGTACCTGGGAACACGCGGCGGCTGAGGGAAGCTGGCCTGGCGGAACCGGACCTCCCAGCGGTCACCCGTCAGGAACGTGAGCAAGCGGCGAAACGGCGTGGAGACCCCTTCCCACGCAGCCACGTCCGCGACGGGCACGTGCAGCACCAGTTCGCGTGTCCAGTTGTCGTAGCCGCGAGCCCTCGGGATCCGCAGATCAGCGGAGTACACGGCCGCCGCCGCACGGAAGAGCTCAACGGCCGGCTGAGGTGCCGTCAGCGTGAAGAAATCCAGCAACTCCCACACGTCCGCATCCATCTGCACGTGGGGCTCGGCCGAGATGGACTCCGCGGAGAACGGCACGACCGCCTCCGCGGGATCCACCTCGGGGACATAGCCATCCCGCGCACCCGCGCGGATCACGATGTGGTGGATCATCGGGCCACCTCCAGCAGGCGAAAGCCGTCGAATACGATGCGGTCGATCAGCTTGGCCGCTTCCGGCGTGTTCCAGTCCAGGCGTGCGAGATCCTGCTCACCGAAGTCCAGCCGGACGGTCTGCATCACGAACTCCTTGATGTCACGCTCCAGCCGCACCGCGTGCTGCGCGGAGAGCGCTTCCTCTTCGATCTTGATGGACAGGGCGTTCACCAGCCGGCCATTGATGTACGCGGCCACGAAGTGCTGCATCGTGGCCGCGATCCCCGCGGAGTCCAGCGCATCCAGGGCTTCCACGCCACGACCTTCGACATCGTACCGCTTGAAGAGCTCAACCAGCGCTTCCACGGCCGCCGCTCGCGCGATGGCCGCCTCCGCAAGCGCGCCGTTGGGGATGATCGCTTCCGCGAGAGCCGTCAGCAGCACCCGCGGGCTCTGCCCGAGGTACGTCTCCAGCCCCAGCCGGCGGAAGGCCTCCGCCACGCCACGCTGGGGCGATGGCCCCGAGCACCGCTCCGATGCGCCGCGCCGTCCGAGTCCCCGATCTCGAGGCATTCGTCGCCGCACGCGCCCGGCCGTGGGCACGCACGAACGTACGGCCGATCGTCCGGATGTCGCGCGTAGCCTCCGCCCCTGTGCGCCCGGAGCGGGCAAGCCTGCCGAGCAGCGTCTTCGGGCTTCGCCATTCGAGGCTGGGCGGAGCGGGTGGCGGTTCGGCCGCCGGATCGTCCCCGGGTGGCTGGTCCGGCGCCGTCGGCTGCTCGGGTGCAGGGTCCGCCGGCGGGGGCGGCTCCTCGGGCAGGGGGTCCAGCACCTCTTCGGGGATGTCGGCCCCGTCGTCCTCGAGTTCGGGAGCCCAGGGGGGCAGGAGCGAGTTGATGTTCTTCGGGCCCTGGTTGGACGCGGAAGTGCCCATGGTCAGCGGCGCGGGAGCTCGGGGGAGACAGCGCTTCCGCCGGCCTGCGGAAGACGCTCCAGCATCATTTTCGAAGCCTGGGCGAGCCGGGGGTTTCCATCCTCCTTCGACCAGGTGGTCAGGAGCCCGTCCACGGCCCCTTCCATCCCCGCCAAGCGGCGGAGGTTGGCGACACGCGGGGGCGTCGGCATGCCCAGCCGCACCACCGGGATCCCGGCGAGGTAAGCAAGGAGCGCGGGGGCCAGGTCTACTCGGCTTTCGACCAGCTGGAACATCGCGTGAAACGCCGAGTTGTCGGCCTCCAGATCCTCCTCCCGCTCCGCTGCCTCGCCCAGCGCGGTGAGCACGGCTGAGGCGTCGGCCGCGTTCAGGTCCCGCGCTTCGCGCGCGCCGTTGCCCCGGAACGCGGCCGATTCGCTCAGCAGCTTGGACAGAACACCACGGGCGGCCGGGGAAAGCCGCGCCGCTGCCGACTGGAAGGCTACGACCTTCTCACGGGCGAAATAGAAGTACGGCTTCAGGTCCACGCCTGCGAGCTGGGGCTCCAGGGCGAGCCACTCCCGCAGCCATGGATCCGCCGTGTAGATGAGCAGGTGGGGCGACAGCGAAGGGGGCGAGGAAGGCTCCGGCTTCGCCGCCGGCGCCTTCCGTACGCCTCCGGCTTTCGGCTTCTCCGGCTCTGCGGCCTGCGCGGCCGGAGCCGCCGGGGGCGCGTCCTGCTCCCTCCGCCACGCCTCCAACTCCGCGATCTCCACCGGCTGCCCGTCCTGCGCGCTTTGCCAGCGCGCGAGTGCACGGAACGTAGCGTCCGCGTAGTACTCGAGCAGCATCAGCTTCGCCGTGATCCGCTTCTGCAGCGGGACTCCGCGCGCCTCGGCCATCTGCAGGCGGAGCAGGAGCGCGTTCAGGAACCGTTTCGTCTGGCGCGGATTGCCGGACGTGCTGGTCGCGAGCACGTCGGCGATCTGGGCGGCAAGGGCCAGATCATCCGCAAGGGCGGCAGGCACGTCGTGGCCCAGCGCCTCGCGAGCCGTCGCCCCGGTGAAGAGGACTTCGGTCCCGATGCTCCCGCGGGCTCCCTTGAGCAACCCCTGGCAGAGCGTCGTGTAGTCGCCGGCCGGCAGGTGGAGCTCCGCGAACAACAGGTTCACGTAGGTGGCGATGTCGGCCCGGCTGAGCGCGGGGACGTGGATCGGCACCTGCACCAGCTTCTCCAGATACTCCCGGCCCAGGTCGCGGCCGGGGTCTGCCAGGTCCCGGTACTGCGTCTGGACCGCGTGCCGCACCAGACGCTCGTCCGCGCTGATCACGAAAGCCGTGCGCTTCACGAAGACGAAGAGGCGGATCGCCTCCAGCGTCTCGATCACGGTCGTTGGCAGGCAGCGGTCTAGGTCGTCCACGAAGACCACGAGCGTCTCGACATCAGTCTTCTTCAGCAGCTCCTCGAAGTCGTCGTGGAACTCGCGGACGCTGCGGCGGATGTTGTCCTCGCCCTCCGGCGCCTCCTTGATCACCCCCTCCATCCCATCCGCCGCGGTCTTGACTACCTCCGTGGTCACGGCCGCGGCGTCCGGCGCAGGCGGCAGCCCCGCCTTCACGCTGAAGTACGTCTTGATCCCCCAGCCCATCAGGCGGAACCAGTTGACGCGCTTGCGCAGACGGTGGAACAGGTCTCCCGCCTTCTCCACCGCGCGCCGCTTGTCGGCTAGCTCGTCCAGGATCGAACCGATGATGGCCGCTTTCGCATCCTCGTAACCCTCGAAGAGCCAACCGTTGAAGTACACGCATAGCGTGCCTTTCTCGCGCTCGAGCTGCTCCTGCACCATGCGCACGACCGTCGACTTGCCACTGCCCCAGTCGCCGTACACGCCGATCGTCACCGGCAGCAGCCGCTGGTTCCTGGCCGTGGCAGCCACGGCCGCAACTAGGTGCTGAACATTGTAGAGATCGATGGGGGATTCGTTATCAGACCACATGGAGCGATGGGAAGTGACTTGGTGGGAGACTACCCGCGGGCCGGCGCACTGAACTGCGCAATTTCTGCAAATCAGCCGGCAGTCGCAAGGCATGGGCTGGACCGCACCTCGCGGCCGATGCTCAGGGGTTGTGCGCGAGTCCGCACCCTGCCATACACAGCTCCGCCCGGCGAGCAAAGCTCACCCAGCGAGCACCGACACCTCGTCCTCGACCCCGCCGGCCCAGCCGGCACTCCGCCCACTGAGCGCCCGGCGGTTCTGACGCTGTCGGCCACGTGCAGCCGCAAACTGTCGTGCTCGGCCATCCTTCGCGTCCTCTCCCAGTGCTCCGCCGCGGTCGGCCGCGTGGCCGTCCGCTCCGGGCGGGTTGCGGCCCAGAATGTGGACAAGTTTCCCCCGCCTTACATTAGAATGCGCTCAGATACGCTCAGATAGGGCGGCTCGAAATTCCTCAGCAAGAACCTTCGCATGCTTCCGCGCTGCGCTGGTGTCCGGCCCATTCCGACGCAGGTCTCTGGGCCCAGGACGGTTTGGCCGCACCCTATGTCGAGCACAACAGGCGACGCTGGTGAACGCAGCGCCCCGCGTTGCACGCGTGCAACGCGGGGCATGGAGCTCTCGACCCGCCACCGGCTCACGCGCGGTCGCTACGGATCGGCGGCACTCGGTTTCGAGGCTAGCCTAGTTCTCATCCGAAAACAGCATTCCCGGCGCGTGGGTCGGCACGCGAGGAGGCGCTGAGCCGGCTTCCATCAGCCCTCGAGGAAGCGCTCTGATCGGCTCCGAGAGCTCTGAAACGGCCTCGTATGCCGTTCGCGACGCTCCTGGGCACACTCCTCCCAGCAGTGGCTTTCGGGCACTTCCCGGCTTTCTGCCTCAGTCCAGCAGGTGTCGCGCGAGCGTCAGCAGATTGGCCGCAAGCACCGAGCTCCAGACGTAGCTGGCGAAAGACGCTTCGCCACGCCACGTGCAGCGACTCAGGCCAAAGACCCGCTTCAGGTACGAGATCCCGCCCTCGATCCCTGCCCGGAAGCGGCGTAGCGAGTCGTACACCCGCTGGCTGCCCGTCATGTCTTCCACCGTCAGCCCGCACTTCTTCGCGAAGCACACCTGCGGTACCCCGGCCGCCTTGGCTTCCTTCAGGTTCTCACGCGAGGCGTAGCCCCCGTCGAAGGCCGCCTGCCGCGGCAGCTTCCCGTAGATCTCCTTCTGCCGGCGCAGCATCGGCAGGCACCGCGTCGAGTCGGCCGGGTTTCCCTGCTCGACCACGCAGTCCAGGATCAGCCCCGAGGCCCCGCCCGTCAGGTTGATCTTGTGCCCGTACTGCGTCTCCCGGTCCCGCCGCTTCAGGATGTCCGTGTGCGGCTCGAAGATCGACACCAGCTTCTCCTCCGCCGGCACCTTCTCTCCCTTCAGCACCCGCCGCTCCGTCTGGTCGATGACCTTCCTCAGCAGCGCGGCAAAGTGCACCAGGCGCGTGCGCACCCGCTCCACCTGCCGGCCTTCCTTCCCCTCCAGCGCCTTCGCCCCCGCTTCGGCGTAGCCCAGCGTACGGCGGCTCACCACCAGCAACTGCTCGTACAGCGCCGTGCGCTGCTCCGGTTTCCGGGCGTCGGAGATCGCGCGCATGCTTTGCTTCGCGCTCCGCTCGTAGTCGCGCCAGCTCCGGAACCCCGCCAGCTTCCGTGCCTTTCTCAGCAGATGCGCCAGCACCCGCACCCCGTCGTACAACAGCGTCGAGTCACTCGGATCGTGGATGTTCGCTTCCACCCCCGTGCTGTCGATCCGCACCTTCTTCCCGTCCTCCACCTTCTTCTTCTCGGCGTGCTTCACCACCAGGCGGTTCGCCTCCTCCAGCGCCGCCTGCTCCACCTTCTTCAGGTTCTCCGCCAGTGCCGATCGCGAAGGCAGCGGCTCGAGGAAGCCGAACCCGCAGAACGTGCGGTAGCTCGCCGAGTCCATCAGGTGAAACGCAAGCTCCTCGTAGCTGAACTCCCGCAACTGCTTGACCACCATCACCCGCACCACTTGATCCCCCGTCATCCCGCTGCGCCCCAGGTGCGGGTTCTTCACCCCGCGCACAAGCTCTTGCTCCACCCGCTCCGCGATGCCAGGTTCCTGATCCAGGATCCGGCCGATCATCTCCAGCTCCCGCGCATGCGGGTGCTCGATCCACGGCTGAACCAGCGACAGCTGTTCTTTTCGGCGCATCCGGGTGTGGCTCCGGTTCGGGTGACTTGGTCTCGGCAAAGAACAAGTTACTCCGTTCACTTGAGTTTCACATCCGGATGCGCCTTCTTTCGCCCCTTTAGCCCCTCATCCGAGTTTCCGGATGAGAACTAG
>NZ_DASURI010000967.1:0-5708 GCF_036280135.1 Longimicrobium sp. | reverse complement strand
TCCCCGCTCGTTCCTCGCGGAGAGGGGAGAACTTCGGTGCGCGGGGGCAGAGCGTCGGGCCGCGCCGGGCACCAGAGCGAATGAATTCGCCGCTGGAAAGGCACGAAGTCCGCCTTCGCGGACTGCACCGCCGCCATCCTGCCGCGGACGCTCGGCCTGTCGCCGGGTGACGGCCCGTGTTGGCGGTTGAAGCCCTGTTCGCAGAGCGCGTCAGCGCGAGACAGGGCTTATCGCTGTCCCAGCGGCGGGTTTACCCGCTCCGGCCGGGACCCGGCGGCACGGCCAGGTCTCGCCCCACCTCTACCCTATCCTACCCTGCCGTAAGCCGCGGATCATGCCGATTCGTATCACGACGGCGAGAGGCTGAAATCACAAAAATGATGAATTCGACTGATTGAACAAACCACCCACACAGCACGAGGTTGCAGGCTATTCCCTGTTCCCTGTTCCCTGTTCCCGCCCCCCCGGCGCCGGCGCGTCCCCAGAGACACGCCGGCACCGTCCCTCACCCGCTCAGCGCGTCTGGTACCGCACGCCCAGGAAGACCATCGTGCCGATCTCCGGCATGTTGATCATCTCCACGTGCTTCTCGCCAAAGCCGCAGGCGCGGTCCTCGTGGGTGGGCGTGGCGCGCAGCACGTCCGTGTCGGCGTACTCGAAGCGGCCGCCGCAGCTGAACAGGTTGCTCACGCCCAGGGTGAGCATGGTGTTGAAGCGGTCCAGCCTGTACCCCATGGTGGCGTCCACCGTGCTGAAGCCCGGGATGAAGCCGCGGTTCACGCCGGAGCGGAAGTAGTACTCGTCCACGTGGCGAACGCTCAGCCCGCCCGTGAGGCGGCCAAAGTCCTGGAAGCTGGCGCCCAGGGTCCACTTGAGCTCCGGCGAGTTGAGCGCCGTGCTCTCCTCGCGGCCCGCGTCCACCTCCACGTCGCTGATGTCGATGGTGGACAGCGTGCTCCGCAGGCTGATCTTGGGCGTGACCACCACGTTGAGCCCCAGGTCCGTGCCGTTGATCTTTGCGCGGCCCAGGTTCCAGTAGGTGAGCACGTAGGCCGGCGCCGTGCCGCCGATGTTGTTGAGCCGGTTGCCGGCCCCGTCAAAGGCGTACGTGGGGTTGCCCGCCGGGTCGCCCGCCAGCACGCCCCCGAACGGGTCGTTGATGATGGCCAAGGGGCTCATGAAGTTCTCGTACTCGCTGCGGTAGTGCGCGACGTCGAGGAACACGCGGTCCCACAGCACGCCCTTGTAGCCGAACTCCCACGTGGTGTTCTGCTCCGGCGCCAGCGGCGCGTAGGTGCGCAGGACATCGCCGTTGGGACGGCGGACCGTGAAGCCGTCCGTGTTGCCGTACACCGACGTGGCCGCGTTCCAGTCGGGGATGAAGAAGCTGGTCTGCAGGATGGTGGGCGACTTGAACGCGCGGTTGTACGTCACCCGGAAGTTCTGCCCCTCGATGGGGCGCACCACGACGCCCGCCTTGGGGCTGAACTGCGACTCGTAGTTCTCGTGCGTGTCGAAGCGGCCCGCCAGCACCACGTCCAGCCAGGGCATCACGGGCGCCGTGAGCTGGCCGTAGGTGCCAAACTGGCCCACGGAGATGTCCTCCTCCGACAGGCGGTCCGAGAGCCACTGCCGGTCGCTGCTCACCACGTCCTGGCGGTAGCTGGTGCCCAGCACCAGGGCGCTGTTGAGGAAGAAGGGCAGGCGCGAGTTGTACTGCACCTCGCCGGCGTACATGCGGCCGTTGCTGGGCCAGTCGCTGGCGGCCACCAGCTGGTCGTCCGTCAGGCGCGTGGCGTCGGGGCGGGCCAGGTTGGGGTAGTACGCCTGCGTGTAGCGGTTGGTGGCCCAGCTGTCGCCGGACTTGCTCTGCGAGCGGTACACGTTGGCGTACCAGTGGGTGCTGCTGAAGCGCAGCTGCTGGAAGTTGTAGCCCCAGTTCACCAGTTGGTTGCGGCCCACGTTGGTCTGCCCCACGCCGTCGGTCACGCTGGCGCCGCCGCTGAGCTCCAGCTTGCCGCTGCCAAGGTACCGGGCAATGGCGCCCGTGCCCCGCATGACGCTGGCGTCCCAGTCCAGCCCCGGGGCGCCCTCGCGGCCCACCTCGGGCATGATGGCGGCCGTGGGCGCGTCGCCGGCGCGGTACTCGCGCGCCGTGCTGCCGACGAGGGTAAGGCGGTTGCTCCAGTCGTTGGCCTCCTGGTACTCGCCGCTCACCTTGTAGCCCCACTCCTCGCCGACGACGCCGGCGTAGCGGGCCTGCACGTCGCGGTACGCGCGGTTGCCGCCCGTGACCTCCACCGTGAGGCCGGGAAACGCGCGCGGGTCCTTGGTCTCCATGCTGATGACGCCGCTGCTGGCGTCGGCGCCGTACAGGGCGGCGCCGGGGCCCACCAGCACCTCGATGCCGGCCAGGTCCACCTTGGGCGTGGCGGTGAACTGGCCCACGGGCAGCCCGTTCTCGGGCAGCACCATCACGCGGCCGTCCTCCACCATGAGCATGCGGTTGTTGAACGACGAGTTGAAGCCGCGGGCGTTAACGCCCACGCTCGTCATCCCCACCTGCACGAAGTCCAGGCCCTTTACCTCCTTGAGGGCACCCGCGAAGGTGTTGCCCACGGAGGCGTCCAGGATCTCGGGCCCGATGCGGGTGATGGTGGCCGGCGCCTCGGTCACGCGCTCGCTGGTGCGCGACGCGCTCACGACCATGGCGTCCAGCTCGAACGGCTTGTCCTCGAGCTGAAAGGCCACGAGGGTCTCCTCGCCGGGGCGCACGACCACTTCGCGCAGCAGGTCGCGGTAGCCCACGTGCGACACGCGGAACGACTGCGTGCCCGTGCCCACGCCGCGGAGCACGAAGGCGCCCATGGCGTCCGTCGTGGTCGAAAGGCGGGTGCCGGCCACGCTCACGCGGGCGCCGGCCAGGGCTTCACCGCCGGTGCCGGCCACGGTGCCGCGCACGGTGCCGACCTGCGCGTGGGCGAGCGCCGGGACGAGCGCCATCGCCAGCGCGGCCAGGAGGGTGCGCCACCGGGGGCGCGGGGTGCCGCTGCTGCTCATGGAAGGATCTCCACGTTGGGGGACTGGGGTGCGCCCCCATGGCGGGACGCACGGTTGGACAGCTTCCGCCGCGGCCTTTGCAGAGGCGGCCGCGCTCCTCGGGACGGACTTGAAGTGCGAAAGTGCGAAAGTGCGAAAGTGCGAAAGTGCGAAAGTGCGAACGTCGTTTCTGCCGGATGCGTGTGGTCGAGCGTCCGTTCGGGTTGCGCGCGGAGGCCCCCACCCGCTCGTCGACTCGCGACCTCCCCCGCTGCGCGGGGGAGGTGGGAACCCGATGAATGGCTTGGCCGCTCCGGCTGGGGCTGGGGTGTACACCCTCTCCCGCGCAGTTTGTGGGAGAGGGTGCGAGCGACAGCGAGCGGGTGAGGGCCCCTCGCCGGCCGCGCGCCCTGATCCATCCCCCGCACCAACCCACTCCCGCACTCACGCACTTCCGCACTCCCGCACTTCCTCACCGCGGGGCCAGCACCATCGCTTCGCCTTCGATGATGGTCGTGCCGTCGGCTTTCACCACCGTCGTCGTCAGGCGGATGCGGCGCTTGGGCAGGACCTCGGCGACCTCCACGCGCGCCGTCACCGTCTCGCCGATCATCACGGGCGCGGTAAAGCGCAGCGACTGCGAGAGGTAGATGGTGCCGGGCCCCGGCAGCTTCATCCCCAGCACCGTGCTGATGAACGACGCCGACAGCATCCCGTGCGCGATGCGCCCGCCAAACCGGCCGGCGCGTGCCCAGACGTCGTCGATGTGCGCGGGGTTCAGGTCGCCGGTGACGCCCGCGAACAGCACCACGTCCGCCTCCGTCACCGTCCTGGTGAACTCCGCCGTCTGCCCCGCCTGGATCTCGCTCATCACAGAAGTGCCAAGTGCCTAGTTCCAAGTGCCAAGTGAAAAACGCCCACGCACGTGCCGCCGGATCAGCCGGTACTTGGCACTTGGTACTTGGTACTTGGCACTTGGTCTCACACCGACATCACCAGCTTCACGTCGCCGTCCAGCTGGCCGGCGGCGCGGGCGCGCGTCATCCACGACACGCCGAAGAACACCAGGATGGACAGCACCAGCGACAGGCCGCTCACCGTCACACCCGCGGGAAAGCTGTAGACCTTGTAGAAGGCCAGCGTCTCGAACGTCAGCGTGATCACCAGGCCCGTGGAGATGCTGGCGATGGCGCCCTCCCGCGTGGCCCCCTCCCAGTTGAGCCCAATGGCCAGCGCGGGAACGAGCGTGGACGCGAACAGGCCCCAGCCAAAGATCCCCAGGAACGCCACCAGGGCGCCCGGCAGCAGGGCCAGCAGCGCGGCCGCCACCGAGATCACCACCGTGCTGATGCGGCCCCAGCGCAGCTCGTTTTCCACGCGTCGGCCCAGCGCCACCGGCAGGTCGTGCGTGATGGCCGCCGCGCCGATGCTCATGAAGCTGTTGACCGTGCTCATGATGGCCGCCGCCACGCCGCTGAAGACGATGGCCGACAGAAAGACGGGCGTGTAGCGAAGCAGAAAGAGCGGCGTCACGTCGTCCGCGCGGGCCAGCGGCTGCAGCTCGCCGCCCGCCACCAGCGCCTTGACGACGACGCCCACGCCAAAGTACAGCAGCGTGCTCAGCAGCAGCGCGATGGTGGAAAGCATGGGGAACCACTTGAGCTTTCGCGGATCGCGCAGCATGTAGAACTTGTGCACCACGTGCGGCTGCCCCAGCGAGCCCACGCCGAACACAAAGAACAGCGACAGCGCCGCCACCGCGCCCAGCTTGCCGAACGGGCCCAGGTACGCCGGGTCCGCCGCCAGGATGGTGCGCGACATCTCGCCCATCCCCCCGCCCGTCTTGAGCGTGGCGAAAAAGACGAGGACGGACGCCAGCGCCATCAGCGAGCCCTGGAACATGTCCGTGTACACGCCCGCCAGGATGCCGCCGGCCACGGAGTAGGCCAGCACGATGGCCATCCCGATCCACACGCCCGCCGCGAGCCCCGAGCCGAAGATGGCGTCGATCACCAGCCCCAGGGCCAGGATGTTGGTCGCCATGTAGCCGATGACGGCCACGAGGATGGCCACGGCCGACAGCCCCTGCGCGGCGGGCGAGCGGTAGCGCGCCCCGATGGCGTCGGGCACGGTGATGAGGCCGCGCACCTCGCCCAGCAGGCGCATCCGCTTGGCCAGCGCCCACGCCGTCATCGTCCCCGTGATGCTGGCGGGGAGCATGATGAACATGGCCGAGAGGCCCACGGTGTAGACCAGCGCCGGCCCGCCGATGAACGCGAACCCGCTGAGCGTGGCGCTCATGGCCGCCAGCGTAAGCGCCAGCAGGCCGATGCCCTCGCCCGCCACGAAGAAGTCGCTGGCCGTCTTCGTCCGCCGCGTGGCCCACGCGCCGATGGCCGCCACGATGGCGAAGTAGACCACCGCCACGGCGATGATGGTGGGCTGCGCCAGGCGCGGCAGCTCGCCCGTCTGCAGGATCATCCCCAGCGCCATCACCCGCCCACCTCCACCGTCTGCCGCGCCGGCGTGGACTCCGTCTGGTTCGCCGCGTCCGCCGACGCGCGCGCGGCCTGCCAGGCGCGGGCAGCCTCGCGCACGCGCTGCAGGTCCGCCTCGTTGAGCGTCATGTCCTCGAAGGTGAGCGCGTACGAAAGGGGCAGCACCAGCAG
>NZ_DASURI010000966.1:0-4317 GCF_036280135.1 Longimicrobium sp. | reverse complement strand
TAACCAGATGATGGGACGGGAGTTCGCAATCCGGGATGAAGTACTCTGCTGCCCCTGCTCCCTCTGCGTGAGAATGCAGTTTTCTTTTGTACAAGGAGCCGCGGAGCCGCAGAGTACTTCATCGCGTGACGAAGTTCCTCTGCGGCTCTGCGGCTCTGCGGCTCTGCGGCTCTGCGTGAGAATGCAGTGGTCTTTCAGCGCTCCGCCGTGGCCAGGCGGCGCGCGGAGGGGCGGGCGGGGGCGCGGCCCACGTCCTCCAGGCCGTGGTCTTTGATCTTCACGTGCAGCGTCGCGCGCGAGATGCCCAGCAGCTTGGCCGTCTCCGTGCGGTTGCCGCCCGTCATCAGCAGCGCGCGGGCAATGTGGCCGATCTCCATCTCCTCCAGCGTCGTGATGGCGCCCGTCTCCCGCCGCGGCGCCGCGCCCGACGCCTGGCGCACGGACTGCGGCAGGTGGTGCGGCTCCAGGGACTCGCTGCCGCGCGCCAGCACCAGCGCCCGCTCCACGGCGTTGCGCAGCTCGCGCGCGTTGCCCGGCCACGGGTGCCGCAGCAGCTGCTGCAACGCCCGGTCCGACAGCCGCGTGGGCGCGCCCGGAACCCGCGGCGCCAGGTCGTGGATGGTGGTCTGCAGCAGGGCGTGCACGTCCTCGGCCGCGCGGTCGCGCAGGGGCGGCACGGTGATGGGAAACACGCTCAGCCGGTAGAACAGGTCCTCGCGAAAGGTCCCCGCCCGCACGGCCGCCGACAGGTCGCGGTTGGTGGCCGCGACGAGCCGCACGTCCACCTTGATCTCACGCGTGCCGCCCAGCCGCCGAAAGCTGCGCGTCTCCAGCACCCGCAGCAGCTTGGGCTGCAGCTCCGGCGACAGGTCGCCGATCTCGTCCAGGAACAGCGTGCCCCGGTCCGCGATCTCGAACAGCCCCCGCTTGGCCTCCTTGGCGTCGGTGAACGCGCCCCGCTCGTGGCCAAAGAGCTCGCTGCTCAGGAACGCCGACGACAGGCTGGCGCAGTTCACCTCCACGAACGGGGCCGACGCCCGCGGGCTCAAGGCGTGCAGCCGTTCCGCCAGCCAGCTCTTGCCCGTGCCGCTCTCCCCCAGCAGCAGCACGGTGGTGTCGCGCGCCGTGGCCAGCACGCCGATCTCCCGCTCCATCTCGCGCATCCGCGGCGACGGGCCAAACAGGGAGCCCTCGGCCACCGTGCTCCCCGCCGGCGCCGCGCCCAGCCGGGTGCGGGCGGCCTGCTCCGCGGCGCCGCGGGCGGCCTCGCGCAGGGCCTCCACCGACACGGGCTTGGTGAGGTAGGTGTACGCCCCCTCGCGCATGGCGTCCACGGCCGTGGCCACGTCGGCGTCGCCCGTGAGGACGGCGACGGCCGCGCCGCGGGCAACGAGGATCTCCAGGGCCCGCATCCCCGACAGCCCGGGCAGGTGCAGGTCCAGGAGGGTCACGTCGGGGTGGCGCAGCTCCCAGGCGCGCAGGGCGTCCTCGGCCGAGAGGGCCTGGTGCACCTCCCACCCATCGCGCGCGAACACGGCGGAGAGAAAGGAGAGCACGCCCGGGTCGTCGTCCACCAGCAGGATGGACCTGATCGGCATCACCATGGGTCAGGAGGCGCGCGAAAGGGGAAGGGCCGCGCCCGTCGCGGGGCGGTAGACGCTCGTGGAGGCGCCCGACACGCGCTCCCACCGCTCACTCACGCCCAGCACCGTCTCGGCCGCGCCCAGGAACAGGTAGCCGTCGGGCGCCAGCTGCCCGGCCATCCGGTCCAGCACCTGCCGCTTGGTGGGCAGGTCGAAGTAGATGAGCACGTTGCGGCACAGCACCAAGTCGAACGTGCCCAGGTGGCCGAACGACTCCAGCAGGTTGCCCTCGCGGAACGAGACGGCCTGCCGCAGCGCCGGGCTGATGCGCCAGTCGTCGCCCTCGCGGGCAAAGTGCTTGACGAGCATCTGGATGGGCAGGCCGCGCTGCACCTCGAAGTGGGTGAACACGCCGGCCCGCGCCCGGTCCAGCGCCGCGGCGCTGTAGTCCGTGCCGATGATCTCCACCCGCCACCCGCTGAGCGCGGGGATGCCGGCCAGGGTCATGGCCACGGAGTACGGCTCCTGCCCCGTGGAGGCCGCCGCGCACCAGATGCGCAGCCGCCTGGACGCGGCCCGCGCCTGCATGAGCTCGGGGAGGGCGCGGTCGCGCAGCAGGTCGAACGGGGCGCCGTCGCGAAAGAACAGCGACTCGTTGGTGGTCATGGCCTCGCACACCAGCTTGACGTCGCGCTGCGAGGGCAGCATGCGCAGCGACGACACCAGCGCGGGGAGCCCCGTGTGCCCCAGCGACGCCGCCACGGGCGCCAGGCGGCTCTGCACCAGGTACTCCTTGCCGGGACCCAGCGCGAGCCCGATGTGCCGGTGCAGCAGCTGGCACAGGAAGGCGTAGTCGTTCGGGTCGATCATGCGTGTGCGGCGGTGGAAAGCGATTGGATGTGGTGCGCGATGCGGTCCAGGGGCAGCACGGCGTCCGCGAGGCCGGCGGTGACGACGGCGCCGGGCATGCCCCACACGACGCTCGTGGCCTCGTCCTGCGCCACGATGCGCCCGCCGCGGCGGCGGATGTCGCCGCAGCCGCGGCGTCCGTCCTCGCCCATCCCCGTCAGCACGACGGCCAGGGCGGCGGGGCCGTACACGGCGGCCACGGAGCGCAGCATGGGGTCCGCCGCGGGGCGGCAGTGGTTCTCGGGCGGGCCCTGGTCCAGCCGGATCACGGGCTCGCGCTCGCGGGTCATCACCGTCATGTGGTGCTCGCCGGGGGCCACGTAGGTGTGGCCGGCCAGCACGGGCTCGCCCTGCACGGCCTCGCGGCAGGGGCGCCCCGTCTCGCGCGCCAGCCGGTCCGCCAGCGCCGCCGTGAACGCGGGCGGCATGTGCTGGGTGATGAGGATGGGCGTGGCGAAGTCCGCCGGCATGGCCCGCAGCACCGTGGACAGCGCGTTGGGCCCGCCCGTGCTGCTGGCGATGGCCACGATGCGCGCCGCCTCGCCCCGGTGCAGGCCGGGCCCGCCCAGCGGGGTCAGCGGCGACAGGGGCGCGACGGGCGCCAGGGGGGCAACGGGGCCGGGCGGCGGCGCGGGCCGCGCGGCGGGCGCGGTGCGCAGCGGACGGCGCATGAGGCCGCGGATCTTGGTCACGAGCTCGGCGGCCACGGCGTCCAGCCCCAGCGCCCCGCGGGACGAGGGCTTGGCGATGAAGTCCGCCGCGCCCAGGGCCAGGGCGTTGAGGGTGACCTGCGCGCCCTTCTGGGTGAGGGAGCTGGCCATCATCACCCGCACGTCGGGGTGCTCGGCCAGGATGCGCGGCAGGGCGGCCAGGCCGTCCATCTCCGGCATCTCCACGTCCAGCAGGACCACGTCGGCGCCGCGGTGGCGCAGCAGGTCCAGGGCGCTGCGGCCGTTGGGGGCCGATGCCACGACCTTCATGTCCGGCTGCGCGTCGACGATGCGGCCCAGCACGCCGCGGATGACGGTGGAGTCATCCACCACCATCACGCGGATGGGCGATTCGGGGGTCATGCCAGGCCCACGCCCACGGTGGCCAGCTTGCCGGCGACGATCTCGGCGCTGAACGGCTTCATGATGTACTCGTCGGCACCCAGCTCCACGGCGGTGGCGATCTTTTCCAGCGACGAGTGCGTGGTGCACATCACCACGGGGGGCTGGGCCAGGTGCGTGTTGCCGCGGAGGGTGCGGAGAAAGGTGAGGCCGTCCATGACGGGCATGTCGATGTCCAGCAGGATGGCGTCCGCCCCGCCCCACTCCTCGCAGTAGTGCAGCGCGACCTCGCCGTTCTCCGCCTCGTCCACGGTGAACCCCATGGGCTCCAGCAGCCGCCGGATGGCGGTGCGGATGGCCAGCGAGTCGTCCACCACCAGGATCTTCTTCATGGGTCCCCCCGGAAAGGTTGCGCGGCACGCGGAACGCGGCGGCTTGTCTGGATTATCGACGCCTGCCGCCGCGGGCTTGAGCGCGGCGCGGGGGCGGTTTGCCCGGGAGAGCGCGGTGGTCGGGACGAGAGGGAATAGGGAATAGGGAATAGGGAATAGCCGGCAACGGAAGGCGCGTCGCGCGGGCCGTGCCGGGGCCGGGATCCGCGCGCGTGGCGGCGTCCGCGCGGGCGCCCCCTCCGGGCTCGCGGAGCTCGCCCACCTCCCCCAAAAACCCTGGGGGAGGTTGAAAGCGCTTGGGTTTCGGCCGACGCGACGGCCGGTCGCGGACCGGAGGGAACCAGCAGGGCGACGGCGTCCCTTGGTAGAAGGGCCGCTTTC
>NZ_DASURI010000965.1:0-8159 GCF_036280135.1 Longimicrobium sp. | reverse complement strand
CGCTGAGCAGGGCGGGCATCAGGTCGTCCAGGAAGAGGTGGTCCCAGCACGACGTCCGCAGCTCGCCCGCCTCGCCGCGAAACCAGCAGTGCGTGATCTGCTTCATCCGCCCGCCCAGGAACTTGACCGCGGGCACGTGGTCCGCGTCCGCCGCCACGAGAATGGCGCGGTCGTAGTGGTGGTCCAGCCCGCAGCGGATCAGGTCCGTCACCAGTGCCGTGTCGATTCCTTTCTCCACCGTGCGCTCGATGGCGCGGTCGCAGTGCGGGCACACGGAGATGGGCTTGCGGCAGCTGGGGTGCGGGCACCGTGTGGGACTTCGCGGCGCGCGCTCCTTGACCAGGACGGTGTAACCGGGAAATCCGTCCATGGCGCGCAGGAACTGCCGCAGCCGGTGATCCGCCGCGTGGGAGGGGTGATACGACGCGTAGACGTACGTGCCGGCGTAGATGGCATCCGGGTCGATGCGCTGCAGCAGCACCTGCGGAAACCGGTGCTCCCACGGGATGCGCACCGTTGACCGCGCCCCCCGCCGCTGGTGCCACTCGTTCCAGGATAGCTGCGTGTTCCAGAAGTCCACGAAGATCATGACGCGAGGGGGCATTCGGTGCGCCTTGGGTTCGGGGACAAAAAAACGGGGGAGCCGAAGCTCCCCCGGGGGCTATAAGCTCGCCGTAGCGAGGGGTGTGACTTGCACGGAGTATACGATCCATCGAGGCTCCCGTCAAGGGTGTCGCCTTCCGGCAGCCCTCACGCGTCAACCGGTTCCGAGGGACGCGTCCACCTCGTACGCGAACCGGTTTTGCGGCCGTGCAAGCGCGGAGTCGATCCGCTCATCCCCACCTGCGCGCACGCCGGACGCCCCGCCGTGCCGCCTGATGAGGCGGTCGTGCATGATGTCCAGCGCGGAGCGGCTTACCCAGCGCGGCTCCCGCACGGTCACTGGGCCAGGCGACGGAGCGTATCGCCGTACTGATCCGCGATCTCTTCGAACGCATCGAGCATGGCACGATCGTTCTCATCCGGCACGGATGCGGTGGGCGCCAGCGCGAACCCATGATCCGTCCGGACGAGGAACAGGCTGTCCCCGTCATCCAGGTTCATCTGCCGTGCGATCTCGTCGGGAATGGCGACCGAGAGAGCCGCCTTCACGACGAACCGTTACTCGTGGGGTCATCTTGCCTCCGGTGTAGGCGGTCGGTTGATTCACGACCGCATCTCTTATTCCCCGTACGGCACCCAGATGTTCTTGACGTGTGTGGCTTGGCGCAGGAACTCGCGGCCCTCGCCCTGCTCCCCGTCGAACCAGTCGCGCTCGCGGCCGTAGCTCACCCACGTGCGCTTCATGTTGCCCGCGCTCAGCCGCTCCACCATCGTGCTGCCCTCGGCGCCGCCGAAGTACCACAGGGCGTCCACGTCGTCGTGCGAGGCCAGCGTCTCGGCCAGCTCGTCGCGCTTGCCCGTGACGATGTTGATGACGCCGCCCGGCACGTCGCTCGTGTCCAGCACCTGATAGAAGTCCGTGGCCACCAGCGGCCAGCGCTCCGACGGCACGGCCACCACCGCGTTGCCCATGGCCACCGCCGGGATCACGGCGGAGACAAAGCCCAGCAGCGGCGCGGCGTCGGGGCACGCCACGCTCACCACGCCGATGGGCTCGTTCATGGCGATGGTCACGTTGCGCAGCGGCGTGGCGTGCACCTGCCCGTCGTACTTGTCGGCCCAGGCGCCGTACGTGTATAGGCGGCGGATGCTGGCCTCCACCTCGCGCTCGGCGCCGGCCTCGTCGCCCGTGAGCTGCGCGATGCGGCGCGTGAACTCGTCGGCGCGGGCGGCCAGGTTCTCGGCCAGGTAGTAGATGACCTGCGCGCGGGTGTGCGCCGTGCCGCGGCTCCAGCCCCGCGCCTTGTGCGCGGCCTCGACCGCGTTGCGCACGTCCTTGCGGTTGCCCAGCCCCACGTCGCCCACCAGCCGGTCGCCGGCGCCATAGACCGGCATGGCGTAGCCGCTGTCGGGCCGCGCCTGCTTGCCGCCGATGTACAGCTTGGCCGTGCGGTCGATGGGCGGCAGCGACGGTCCCGCCCCGTTACCGCGCGCCTTGTCCGCCTTGGCGGGCTTGGTCTTTCTGTCGTCCCTGCCGCGGACGGCGCCGCCGTTCTTGCCCTCCACCTCCCAGCGCGGCTTGACGTACTCCCACAGCCCTTCCTTGCCGCCCTCGCGCCCAAAGCCGCTCTCGCGGTAGCCGCCAAAGCCGGCCGCCGCGTCGAACAGGTTGGTGGAGTTCACCCACACGGTGCCGGCCAGCACCTTGGGCGCCACGTCCAGGGCCAGGTTCAGGCTCTCCGTCCACACGCTGGCGGCCAGGCCGTACGGCGTGTTGTTGGCCAGCGCCACGGCCTCGGAGGGCGTGCGGAACGTCATCAGCACGACCACCGGCCCAAAGATCTCCACCTGCGCCACGGTGGACGACGGGGCCACGTCCGTGAACAGCGTGGGGGGAAAGAAGCATCCCTCCTGCGGGCAGCTCCACGACGGCTGCCACAGGGTGGCGCCCTCTTCGCGGCCCTGGTTCACCAGCTGGGTGATCTTCTCCAGCTGCACGGGCGCCACGATGGCGCCGATGTCCACCGCCTTGTCCAGCGGATCGCCCACGCGCAGCGTCTCCATGCGCTCCCGGAGCCGCGCCACGAGCTTGTCGACGATGCCCTCCTGCGCCAGGATGCGGCTGCCCGCGCAGCACACCTGCCCCTGGTTGAACCAGATGGCGTCCACTACGCCTTCCACGACGCTGTCCAGGTCCGCGTCGTCAAAGACGATGAAGGGCGACTTGCCGCCCAGCTCCAGCGACAGCTTCTTGCCCGAGCCCGCCGTGGCCACGCGGATGATGCGGCCCACGTCCGTGGATCCCGTAAAGGCGATCTTGTCCACGTCGGGGTGCTCCACGATGGCCGCGCCCGTGCGCCCGTCGCCCGTGACGACGTTCACCACGCCCGGCGGCAGCCCCGCGTCGCGGCAGACCTCGGCGAACAGCAGCGCCGTGAGGCTGGTGAACTCCGCCGGCTTGAGGACGACGGTGTTCCCCATGGCCAGCGCCGGCGCGATCTTCCACGCCAGCATCAGGAGGGGGAAGTTCCAGGGGATGATCTGCCCGATCACGCCCACGCCCACGTGCCCCGGCAGCTCCGTCTCCATGAGCTGCGCCCAGCCGGCGTGGTGGTAGAAGTGCCGCGCCACCAGCGGGATGTCGATGTCGCGCGACTCGCGGATGGGCTTGCCGTTGTCCATCGTCTCCAGGACGGCGAACAGGCGCGCGTGCCGCTGGATGTGACGGGCCAGGGCGTACAGGTACCGGGCGCGCCCGTGGCCGTCCAGCGCCTGCCACGCGGGCAGGGCCTCGCGCGCGGCGCGCACGGCGGCGTCTACGTCCTCGCGCGTGCCCTGGGCAATGCGGGCCAGCGGCTTGTTGGTGGCCGGGTTGTCCGTGTCGAAGAACTCCCCGCCGGACGGCTCCCTCCATTCCCCGCCGATGAAGTGCCGAAAGGTGCGTCCCCGCTCCTCCAGCCAGCGCACCGCGGGCGAGGCGCTCTCGGGGGCGGGGCCGTATTCCATGGTCTCGAAGATCTCGGCGATGCTCATCGTGCGGCGATCGGGAAAGGGGATCATGCCTGGGCCGCGTTCCCGGACGCGCGGCGCTCGCCGCACAATCTACTCGCCCGGCGCCGTTTTCGCATGCCCGCGCGCGAAGGTGGTGCCCGGTTGATGCGGTTGCGCGTGCTGGCAAGGCCGTATCAGCTTGAGGCCGTTGGAGCCGCGATCCAGAGCCGATGGGGCACGATAGGTGACGCGTGCTCCCAGCCTGAGCGGATAAATCCGCCGCTGGGACCGCGGTAAGCCCTGTCTCGCGCCGACGCGCTCTGCGAACAGGGCTTCAACCGCCAACACGGGCTGCCACCCGGCGGAGGGCGGGATCGATGCACGCACCGGTGCACACCGGTCGATCTTCGCTGGGGGAGTCCGCGCCGGCGGACTTCGTGCATTTCCAGCGGCGATTTCAATCGCTTGGCGAGAGGACTGCGGTTTCCATCGGACGCTGATCGTGCTCGACCTCTGTTGGACGGTGAGCGTGCTTGTCCGCCCGACTTCGTTCGACGCGGGGCCGACGTGGTGTCTCCGGCCCCGATCCGAATCATCCCATCCACCTGGATCCCATGACCTCCGGCAACAACGCGGGCGAGCAGAACGTGGTGGAGCAGGCTTTGGACGCCGCGCGCGAGGAGCTGGGCGTGCGCTGCGGCTTTCCGCCGGAGGTACAGGCCGCCGCCGAGCAGGCCGCCACGCGCGTCGCATCCGCCGGCACGGACCGCGAGGACCGGCGCGACCTGCCGCTCGTCACCATCGACCCGCCCGGCAGCCGCGACCTGGACCAGGCGCTGTTCATCGAATCGAACGAGGCCGGCGCGTTCGTCGTCTGGTACGCCATCGCGGACGTGGGCTTCTTCGTGGACCGCGGCGGCGCCGTGGAGGCCGAGGCGTGGAAGCGCGGCCTCACCGTCTACGGGCCGGACCGCAAGGAGCCGCTGTATCCGCCCGTGCTGAGCCAGGGCGCGGCCAGCCTGCTGCCGGACGAGGACCGCCCCGCCATCCTCTTTCGCTTCGACGTGGACGCGGCCGGCGCGCTCACGGGCACGGACGTCCGCCGCGCGCTCGTCCGCAGCCGCGCGCAACTCACGTACGCGCAGGTGGTGGAGCACGTGGACGGCGGTGGGCGCGCGTTCGCGGGCAAGGCGTGGGCGGACGGGCTGACGGCCATGCGCGCGTTCGGCGAGCTGCGGCAACAGGTCGAGGCGGCGCGCGGCGGCGTCTCCATTCCGCTCGTGGACCAGCACGTGACCAACCACACCGCGCGGCGGCTGGGCTACGCGCTGGAGTTCGAGACGCCAAAGGATTCGGAGGAGTGGAACGAGCAGGTGTCCCTGCTCACCGGCCACGCCGCCGCGCGGCTGATGCTGGACGCGAAGGTCGGCATGGTGCGCGTGATGGGCCCGCCCGATCCGGATGCGCTGGATGCGTTTCGCCGCGCGGCGGGCGCCATGGGCTTTCGCTGGCCGCGGGAGACGAGCTACCCGGACTTCATCCGCTCGCTGGACCTGAAGCATCCCGGCATCACGCCGCTGCTGTGGCAGGCGCGGCGGGTGAACCGGGGCGCGGACTACCTGGCGTTCGACGGCGCGGCCCCCACGGACCCGCTGCACCACGCGCTGGCCATGCCCTACGCGCACGCCACGGCGCCCCTGCGCCGCCTGGGTGACCGCTACGTGCTGGATCTGCTCGTCCAATTGTGCGCCGGCGCGCGTCCGTCCGCGGCAGAGGTGGAGACGCTGCGGCGGCTTCCCGCCGTGATGGATGAGGCGGAGCGGCGCGAGTCGAAGTTCGAGCGCCGCGCCGTGGACGTGGCGGAAGCGTGGGTGTTGCGCGACCGCGTGGGCGAGCGGTTCGCCGCGACGGTGCTGGGCGCCCGCGGGGGCGACGTGGAGGTGCAGATCGAGGATCCGCCCGTGCGCGCCCTGGCCGACGTGCGCGGCCGCAAGCCCGCGCCCGGCGACGCCGTGCGCGTGGTGCTCGACCGCGTGGACGTGCCCGCCGGCCGTGTCTTCTTCGCCTTGGCCGGCACCGCGGACGGGGGCTGATCCGTCCGCTTCATCATTCCTTCATCCATTGTCGGCAACCCGCGGCGCGGGTCCCGGCGTCACACGGGCCGTACGGCGGCGCTCCTCACGCGCCGCGGATGACACACATCAGCACGGGTGACGGAAAATGATGCTCTCGGCACGAAAGGGCGCGGGGCCGCTGCTGGCGGCGGCGCTGCTGGCGCTGGACGCGGGCGGGGCGTGGGCGCAGGGCCAGGTCGTGCGCCTCCCTGAGCAGGACCGTCCCTTGGCGGGCAGCGCGCCCCAGGTGTTCGCCATCGGCAAGGCCGAAGGCGCCGCGCACGAGATGTTCGGCGAGGTGAGCGGCGTGCTGTTCGACGCGCAGGACAACCTCTACGTACTGGATCGACAGGCCAAGCGGGTGATGGTGTATGACCGCACCGGGCGCTTTCTGCGGCAGATCGCGCGGGAAGGGCAGGGGCCGGGCGAGCTCATCCAGCCCATGCACCTGGTGATGGGTGGCGACGGCACGCTCATCGTCTCCGATGCGGGTCGGTCCGGCTTCTCCATCTTTCGCACGGACGGCACGTTCCTCCGCAACGAGATCCGGGAGGGCTTCATCCCGATCGGACGCTTCGGCACGTCGTGGCACCCCAGTGGTGGTGTGGTGAGCACGTTCCTGCGGCTGCCGGGCCGGGACGGAGGTGGACCGCCCGCTGCTCCCACGCGCGACCAGCTGCTCCTGGTCCCGTTCGGCAGCGGCCAGCCGCGGGAGATCTTCGCCCTGCCACGCCTGGACCGGGTCAGCCAGAGCACCGGCGACGGCGGTCGCGAGGTGCGGATGGTTCGCACCGCTCCCCCCGCGTTCTCCCCGCCCACGCTGTTCGGGGTGCTGCACAACGGCAACGTGGCACTCAGCTTCACCAGCGGGTACACGGTGCGCATCGTGGACCTGAACGGGCAGACGCTGCGCTACCTGCAGCGCCCCGTCCGCACCCGGCTGACAACGGAGCGCGACCGCGAGCAGGCGCGGCAGGCGCGCCGCGAGCAGATGGCCAGCGGGCGTGGGCAAATCCGCATTACGATGGGCGGAGGTGGAGGGCCGGCGCCGCGCTCGGGTCCCCCGAGTGCCGCCGAGGCTGCGCGTGGGGCGGCCGAGATGGAATTCGCCGACACCATCCCCGCGCTCCAGAACCTGCGCGTTTCACCCAGCGGCAAGCTGCTGGTGGAGCGTCGCGGGCAGAACGTGGGCGATCCCGGGCCGGTGGACGTGATCACGCCCGAAGGCCAGTACCTGGGCACCTTCACGGGCCTGGGCGTGCCCAACGCGATGAGCCGAAGTGGCCTGGCTGCATACATCGAAGATGACGAAGACGGCGTGCAGCGCATCGTCGTCCGCCAGCTACCCGCGAACTGGCGCTGACCATCGGACGACGGCCGATGCGGAACGAGGGGACGCGGCGCACGCGTCCCCTCGCTGCATTCGTATCCCTTGCCGCCTGCTCCTTGCATCCGCGCCGCGCGCCGATAGGTTGGGCAATCGGTGCGCGGATTGCGTGTGGGCCCGCGCCGCCCGGGCCTGGCATCATCCAGGCTGCCTGACACACACCTTCCGCCGGAGACGAGCCCCTGGTGAACCGCGAGCATCACCGCTGGCACAGCCCCTCGCTGGGCCGCGACATGGACTTGCTGGTGTTTGGGCACGCAGGGGCGCGCGTGCTGGTCTTTCCCACCTCCATGGGCCGCTACTACGAGTGGGAAGACCGCGGGATGATGAACACGCTGGGCGAGCACCTGCGCAACGGCTGGCTGCAGGTGTTTTGCGTGGACAGCGTGGATGCCGAGAGCTGGTACGCCAAGTACAAGCATCCGCACGACCGCGCCGGCCGCCAGTTCCAGTACGAAAGCTACATCACGCGCGAGGTGCTGCCGTTCACGCAAAGCCGCAACGGCAACCCGTTCCTCATCGCCACGGGCGCCAGCTTTGGCGCGTACCACGCGGTGACGATGGCGCTGCGGCATCCGCACCTCTTTGGCCGGGTGCTGGCCATGAGCGGCATGTACGACATCCGCGAGTTCAGCGACGGCTACTACGACGACGCCATCAAGGCCAACAACCCGTCGCACTTCGTCAGCGAGATCCACGACCACGGGCACCTCGAGGCCATGCGGCGGATGGACATCATCCTGGCCACGGGTGCGGGCGACGCGTTCGTGGAAAACAACCGCTACCTGTCGCGCGCCCTGTGGGACAAGGGCGTGGGCAACGCCCTGCGCCTGTGGGACGGGTGGTCGCACGACTGGCCGTACTGGCATCGGATGCTGTTGCAGTACATCGGGGGGAGCGACTGACGTGCGGAACTGCAGGGAATAGGGAACAGGGAATAGGGAATAGCCTGCAACGGCTTGAACTACGGGGACAGGGGACCGTTTGCAGGGGACAGCCGGCAACGGCGTGAGCCTGGCCGCCCGCGATGAAGGTCTCCCCTCTCCGCGAGGAACGAGCGGGGA
>NZ_DASURI010000964.1:0-5326 GCF_036280135.1 Longimicrobium sp. | reverse complement strand
CTGCCGTATGCCCCCCCGCCGCCGGATACAAGTGGCCGATGGCGATCAGGAAAACAGTCGCAGCACCGAGTGCCGAAAGCTGGCGAGCGCCCCCGCGATCCCGCGCCGCCTGGGCACGATGCGCGGCCGCGGCGCGTCCTGGTCGACTCCCAGCCGGCGCGCCAGCTCGGGCGAAAAGCGCCGCAAGTCGTCGATGATCTGCTGATCCGATGCCGTCGCGTGATACTCCCGCAGGACCGCCCGAGCGTGTTCGGGATCAATCATCGTGATCCTCCCTGGTTCATTCGACGCGCCAGATCCTGACGATCGCGGCGGGATCGCGGACCGCTACCTGTATATGCGACTGGCTCCAGAGGGCAGAGCCCGGAAACAGCGGGTCACCCTCCGCGAACGCCGCGCGCACGACGCGGACCAGCACTCCTCGACTCTCCAGCACCGCAGTCATGCGATTGATCACTTCGCGATCCAGACGGTGCGCACCGTGCGTTTGGCGCGGCAGAGGCTGAGCGCTTGCTTGCAGACGCGAGACCAGATCCGTGTACGATTCCCGGACCACCTCGTGCCACTTGGCATCGATCAGGTCGACGCAGTTCCGCAGGTCGATCTCCGCGCCGATCACCGCCGCGTGGTCGCCGTAGCGCTGGCGGGCCCACTCCAGCGCGCGCATTGGCGCATCCTGGAAGAAGTACGCCCCGTCGCCCAGCCAGTCGTAGTCGTTGCGGCTGATCTCGAACCCGGAGGACAGGATGCGCCGCGCCGCCGCGTCACTGGTGCCGTGATAGCCGATCACTCGCATTCCATACCCCGGGTTTTCAAACTCGCCACGAACGCCCGCCGGATCAAGCCTGGAGACGCGAAGGCCTTGCGGGTCCCCCACGCGCTCCGTTCGGCGTTCCGGAACGAAGATGTCAGCGCAGGACACAAGTGCGCAAGGTGGACGGACCCTGACAGGAACCCACATACGAAAAGGGCGGCCCCCGCCGGGACCGCCCTTCCGAGCGCGGGAGCGCCGTTACTTTCGCACTCCCGTACTTTCGCACTCTCGCACTGCCGTCCAGATCAGCCCCCGCCGCCGCCGACCACGCCGCCGCCGGGGATCCCGGGCTCCGTCATCTCGCGCACGTTGAGCACCGTGTCCAGCTGCTCGTCGCTCAGCAGGCCGCGGCGCTTTACGACGGTGCGCACGGACTCGTAGTTCTTGGCCGACTCCTTGGCCACCGACGCGGCCTCGTCGTAGCCGATGTAGGCGTTGAGCGCCGTGGCGATGGACGGGTTCTTTTCCAGCAGCTCGCGGCAGCGCTCGCGGTTGGCGCCGATGCCCTCCACGGCGTTCGCGCGGAACGCGTCGCAGCCGTTGGACAGGATAGCCACGGACTGCAGGAAGTTGTGCGCCATCACGGGCATCATCACGTTGAGCTCGAAGTTGCCGTGCTGCCCGCCGAGGGTGACCGCCAGGTGGTTCCCCATCACCTGGGCGCACAGCATCATCATGGCCTCGCTCATCACCGGGTTCACCTTGCCCGGCATGATGCTGGAGCCCGGCTGGATGGCCGGCAGCGTGATCTCCGCCAGCCCCGACGTGGGGCCGCTGGCCAGCCAGCGGATGTCGTTGGCGATCTTGAGCAGCGACACGGCGAGGGTGTTCAGCGCGCCGGACGCGGAGACGTAGGCGTCCTTGGCGCCCTGCGCCTCGAAGTGGTTCTCCGCCTCGGCGAACTCCAGCCCCGTGCTCTCGCTGATCTTGCGGATGGCCAGCGCGGGGAACCCGGGCACGGCGTTGGTACCCGTGCCCACGGCCGTGCCGCCCAGGGCCAGCTCCGCCAGCTCCTCCGACGCGTTGCGCAGGCGCCGCACGCCATGCTCCAGCTGCTTGGCGTAGCCCGCGAACTCCTGGCCCAGCCGCACCGGAGTGGCGTCCATGAGGTGCGTGCGGCCGCTCTTGACCACGTCGTCGAACTCGATGGCCTTGGCCTGCAGCACGTCGCGCAGGCGGTCCAGCGAAGGCACCAGGTCCTCGTGGAGGGCCACGCGGGCGGAGACGTGCATGGCCGTGGGGATCACGTCGTTGGAGCTTTGCCCCATGTTGACGTGGTCAGTGGGGTGCACCTTGCGGCCGCCGCCCAGCAGCTGGGTGGCGCGCGTGGCGATCACCTCGTTCGCGTTCATGTTGCTGGAGGTGCCGCTGCCCGTCTGGAAGATGTCCAGCACGAACTCTCCGTCCAGCGTGCCCGCGATCACCTCGTCGGCCGCGCGGGCGATGGCGTCGGCCACGTCGGCGTCCAGCAGCCCCATCTCGGCGTTGGCCTGCGCGGCGGCCTTCTTGATGGTGCCCAGGGCGTGGATGAAGCGCCGGGGAAAGCGGATGCCGCTGATGGGAAAGTTCTCCACGGCGCGCTGGGTCTGCGGGCCGTAGAGCGCGTTGGCGGGAACCTGCATCTCGCCCAGCGAGTCGCGCTCGGTGCGAAAGCCGGAGGTGCTCGTATCCGTCATTGTAATCGTGCGTGTCGAGGGTCACGGGTTTCGGACGGGCCGCAAGATGCACCCGCCGCCCGCCGCGCGCAAACGGGCCACCGCCCCGCGTCCGGGCGTGGACCCGCATCCGCCACGTGCCCCGGCATCCCGTCCACGCACCCCACCCTGGCGGACGCCGTGGCACATCCGTCAACCCACTGCGCCGCAACAGGTTGAGGGGGAGGGGGAAAGCAGGCGGAGCGGAACGCGCCAGCCTGGGCCGTCCGGGAAACGCGCCAGCACCGCCGGGGACGCATCCCGGCGGTGCTGGCGCGGTTCAGCCCTGTTCGTCCTCCTCCTCCCGCGCGCCCTTTCCTGCGCCGGGATCGTCCTCGGAAAGCAGGTCCTCCTGGCGCACGTCCAGCACCTCCAGCGCCTCGGCCGCGGCCAGGGCGCCGGCGCCGTAGAGAAAGACGGGCACGCCGGCCGCGCGCAGGTGCTCGGCCACGTCGATGCGGTCCTCGAAGGCGCAGACGAGCTCGTACTCGCGGTGCAGGCGGTCCACCACCTCGGCCTTGAACCAGCCGGCGGGGCGGCGCTCGTCGGCGGGGCGCATGATGAGCCGGTCGTAGTCCGTGAGCCCGTTGGCCGTCAGCCAGCGCTCCGTCTTGGGCCGCGTGTAGTCCGGCCGGCCCGTGAGAAAGAGGATGCGGATGCCCGCCGCGTGCATGGCGCGCAGCACCTCCATGGACGCGGCGATGGGCGGGTCGGTGTCGATGGCGTCGAAGTACGAGTGCCAGTCGCGCGCGCGGCCCTGCTCCACCTCCACGAAGTGCGCGCGCGCCGTGTCGTCGCTCAGGGTGCCGTCCAGGTCCCAGATGACGGCCTTGGGCTTGGCGCCCCGCGCGGCCGGCGCCCCCCCGCCCTGCTCGTCCGCCATCTACCGGCGGCCGGGGCGCGTGGGGCGCACCTCGATGCGCGACGGCAGCGCGTTCTCGGGAAACGCCAGCAGGTCCATCACGATGCGCGCGATGTCCCCCGGCTGGATCATCCACGCGTTCTCGGGCGACGGGTCCTTGTCGTTGAAGTAGGTGTTGACGCTGCCGGGCATCACGCAGCACACGCGGATGCCGTGCTCGCGCACGTCCAGCATCATCGCCTCGCTGAAGCCCAGCAGGCCGAACTTGCTGGCGTTGTAGGCGGCGCCCCCCGCGAACGGGTTCTTGCCCGCCAGCGAGCCGATGTTGATGATCCACCCGCCGCCCCGCTGGCGCATGCGGGGCACGGCCTCGCGGCAGGCGTAGAACACGCCCGTGAGGTTGGTGCCGATGATGTTGTCCCACTGCTCCAGCGAGAGCTGGTCGATGGGCGCGAACCCGCCCACGCCGGCGTTGTTCACCAGGATGTCCAGCCCGCCCAGGTCCTGCGCGGCCTCGATCATCCGCCGCACGTCGTCGTAGCTGCGCATGTCGCCGGGGACGGCGGCCACGTGGCCCGTGCCCAGCGCGTCCAGCCGCTCCGCCGCCCGCTGCACCTCGCTGCCGTTGCGGGCGTTGATCACCACGTTGGCGTCCGCGCGCGCCAGGGCCTCGGCGATGGAATAGCCGATGCCCTTGCTGCTTCCCGTTACGATGGCCGTCTTTCCCGCCAGCGATCCTCCCGGCATATCCTTGCTCCGTGCTCGTCGTCTGCGTGTGGTGGTGCGGATGGGCGGGCGGGGCCGCAAGTCGCAGACCGCAGGAACTACGGGACAGGAACAGACAACTGAAATCTCACGCAGAGGGAGCAGAGGCAGCAGAGTACTTCATCGCGCGATGAAGTACTCCGCGTCCTCCGCGGCTCTGCGTGAGAATCCAGTTGCCGTTCGGCTCAGAGCGTGGACTTGTAGAGCAGCAGGTTGGGCGTGCCCGCGGGAACGCCGGACAGCACGCCGGGCGTGGCGTTGCCCACGATCCACGCGTTCACCGCCGGCGTCGATGCCGCGGGGTTGTAGAACTTGTAGAGCGCCGCCACGCCCGCCACGTACGCCGACGAGTACGACGTGCCGCTGCCGCCGGGGCTGCTGCCCGGCGCGTACAGGTCCACGCAGCTGCCGTAGTTCGTCCCCGGCGAGCTGGCGTCGGCGATGGTGGACGCGGCCACCGTGAGCGCCGCCGTGGCGCCGGCGGGAGAGACGCTGCAGGCCAGCGTGCCGCCGTTGCCCGCCGCGACGGCCACCGCCACGCCGCTGTTGGCCAGGTTGTTCACCGCCGTGTTCAGCGCCGCCGAGCCGCCGCCGCCCAGCGCCAGGTTCGCCACCGCCGGGGTGATGCGGTTCACCCGCACCCAGTCCACCCCCGCGATGATGCCGGACGTGGTGCCGCTCCCCGTGCAGTTCAGCACGCGCAGGCCGCGCAGCTGCACCTGCTTGGCCACGCCCACCGTGCCGCTGCCGATGATGCGCGCCAGCATGGTCCCGTGCCCGTGGCAGTCCGCGCCCGTGCCGCCGAACGCGTCGAACACGTTGCTCGTCCGCCCCGCCAGCTCCGGGTGCGTGGGCGTGATGCCCGTGTCGATCACGTAGACGTACACGCCGGCCGCGCCCGTGTTGGCGCCGTAGCTGCCGTTCAGGGGCAGGAACTGCTGGTCGATGCGGTCCAGCCCCCAGTGGATGGCCTGCTGCGCCGCCACCACCTGGTCCTGCTCCACGTACTCCACCGCGGGATGGTGCCGCAGCGCCGTCAGCTGGCCCGCGTTCAGCTCCGCCGCGAAGCCGGAGAGCGCGGCCGTGTAGACGAGGCGGGGCCGGACACCGGCCGCGGCCGCCACGCCGCGCGGGTCCGCGCCGTCCTTGAGCACGACGACGTACGCGCCGTCCACGCCCTTGCCGGGCGCC
>NZ_DASURI010000963.1:0-5532 GCF_036280135.1 Longimicrobium sp. | reverse complement strand
GCGGGGCCTCGGCGCCGCTGCGGCCAAAGATGACGATGCTGCGGCCCTTGGCGCTCACGATGACGGCCGTGGTGCTCTGGCCCAGGTCCAGCGGGTAGCCCAGCGCCAGCACCCAGTCGCCCACTTCCAGCCGGTCGGCGTCGCCCATGCGCGCCGTGGGCAGGTTGGCGGCGTCGACCTTGATGACGGCCACGTCCGTGTTGGGGTCGCGGCCCACCACGCGGGCCTCGAACTCGCGCTTGTCGGCCAGGATGACGGTCACCCGGTCCGCACCCTCCACCACGTGGTTGTTGGTGAGGATGAAGCCGTCGGGCGACAGGATGAAGCCGCTGCCGCTTCCGCTGCGGGGGCCGCTCTGCCCGCCGCCCTGGCCGCGGAACAGCTCCTCCCACGGGGTGCCGCGGATCTCGTCGGGCACCTCGGCCCGCACCGTCCGCGACGAGGTCGACACGCGGACGTGCACCACCGCCGGCAGGGCCGTGCTGCTGGCCGCGCGAAAGGCGCTCGAAAGGCCGTCGGCCGTGGCGACGGCGGCCGCCGCGGGGGCCGACTGCGCGTCCAGGTCGGGGAGGGGATCGCGGGCCACGTCGGCCAGCGTCATCCCGCCGGCCGCACCCGCGACGAGCAGCCCGGGAAGGGCGAGCTTGCGAAGCGTTCCGTTCATCGTCAGTGTCTCTCTTCTGACAGTGGGTCCCATCGTCTTGCCGGGGATTGCTACACAGCGGGCCGAAACCCCGTTCCGGCAAGGGATTAGGGGAGGATTAGCCTCCCCTTAACCGATCTTAATCCAGGGCACCGATGCGCATTCTGGTCGTAGAAGACAATCCGAGGATCGCCGCGTTCCTCCAGAAGGGGCTGCGCGAGGAGGGCTACGTGGTCGAGGTGGCCGGCGACGGCGACCAGGCGTACGAGAAGGCCACCACGCAGGGGTTCGACGCCGCCATCGTGGACGTGATGATCCCCGGCCGCAGCGGCGTGCAGCTCGTGAGCGACCTGCGCGAGCGCGAGGTGCGCCTGCCCGTCCTGCTCCTGACCGCGCGCGACCGCACGGAGGACAAGGTGGCGGGGCTGGACGCGGGCGCGGACGACTACCTGACCAAGCCGTTCGAGTTCAGCGAGCTCACGGCGCGGCTGCGGGCGCTGCTGCGGCGGCTGGGCAGCCCCGGCGGGGCGGCCACGCTCAAGGCCGGCGACGTGGAGATGGACCCCGCCACCCGCGAGGTGCGGCGGGGGCAGGCGGCGGTGGAGCTCACGCCGCGCGAGTACGCGCTGCTGGAGTACCTGCTGCGCAACAGCGGCCGGCCCCTGTCGCGGGCGGCCATCATGGAGCACGTGTGGGGCATTCGCTTTGACCCGGGGACCAACATCGTGGACGTGTGCATCAACTCCCTCCGCACCAAGCTGGACGACCGGGAGCGGGGGCTCATCCAGACCGTGCGGGGCGTGGGATACGCCATCAAGCCGCCGGCGGGCGAGGAGACGGAGGCATGATCTTCAAGCGGCGCAGCCTGCGGCGCGAGATCGTGCTGGGGTACAGTGCCATCCTCATGATGGCGCTGTTCCTGTTCGCGGCCGCCACCTACGCCATCCTGCGCCGCTCCCTGGCCAACGCGGGAACCCAGTCGCTGCGGCAGACGGCGGCCGCGGCCGAGCGCATCGTCATCCCGCCCGGGCTGCCGCGCGTGGCCGTGGACGAGGAGCTGCTGCCCCCCGTGGAGGGCACGGTGGAGGTGCTGCGCCGCCGCACGCGCCTGGCCACGGGCGACATCCTGAACATCGTCGTGGCGCGCACGGGCGACGTGGAGCAGCACGCCCTCAAGTCGTTCGCCCTCATCGCCCTGGTGCTCATCCCCGTCACGGCGCTGCTTGCAGCCGTGGCGGGGCGGTCCATGGCGGACCGCATCCTCATGCCCCTCAACCGCCTGGTGACGGCGTCGCGGGAGATCGGCATCGGGGGGCTGGCGCGGCGCGTGGACGAGCCGGAGCGCCCCGCGGAGCTGCGCGAGCTGGCGCAGGCGTACAATGGCATGCTGGAGCGCCTGGAGCGGGCCGTGGGCGCCCTCAAGAGCTTTACGGCCGATGCCAGCCACGAGCTGCGGACGCCGCTGACGGCCATCCGCGGCACGGCGGAGGTGGCCCTGGCCCGCGACCGCTCGGCCGACGAGCTGCGGGGCACGCTGGAGGAGGTGCTGGACGAGACGGGCTCCATGCTGCACCTGGTGGAGGACCTGCTCGTCCTGGCCCGCGGCGACGAGGCGCGGGGCGACCAGCACGAGGACGTGGACCTGGCCACCGTGCTGCGCGACGTGCAGGACGTGGGCGAGGCGCTGGCCACGGGCAAGCCGGTGGAGGTGCGCCTGGACCTTCCCGCGTCCGCCCTGCCCGTCACGGGCGACGCGGGCGCGCTGCGGCGCCTGTTCCTGAACCTGGTGAGCAACGCCGTCAAGTTCACGGACCGCGGCGCCGTGACCCTCGCCGCGCGGATGGCCCCGCCGGAGCTGCCCATCACGATGGAGGACGCCGCGCAGCCGGCGGAGCCCGTGCGGTGGGTGGAGGTGACGGTGTCGGACACAGGCTCGGGGATCGCGCCGGAGGACCTGTCGCGCGTCTTTGACCGCTTCTACCGCGCCGACGCGGCCCGCGTGGCCGGCGGCACGGGGCTGGGCCTGGCCATCGCGCGGATGGTGGCCGAGCGCCACAGGGGCACCATCTCGGTGGAGAGCACGCCCGGCGTGGGCAGCGTGTTTACGGTGCGGCTCCCGGCGCGGGCCGGGGTCCCGGCGGTGAGTGCGTGAGTGAGTGCGAAAGTGCGAGAGTGCGAAAGTGCGAGAGTGCGAGAGTGCGAAAGTGCGAAAGTGCGAAAGTGCGAAAGTGCGTGAGTGCAAAAGTGCGAAAGGGACCGCGGCGAGGCGCGGTCCCTTTCGCGTTTCAGGCCGGATGCCCGTCGCTGCGCGACGGGGCCCTCTCCCCCGACCGCCTTTTGCTCGTTCCTCGCAACGGCGGTCGACCCCTCCCCCAACTTCTGGGGAGGGGTTGGCGAGAGGCATGGTTCAGGGCGTGAAGCTCAGCCCGTGCACGCGCTGGGTTCTCCCCCTCCCCCGCGAAGCGGGGGCAGGGGGTCGGGGGGAGGGGGCCCTCGGCGGGCGAGACACACTCCGCCACCGTGCACGATCCCGGAGCTCGCAATCTGGTCTCCTCTCTCCGCGAGGAACGAGCGGGGAGAGGGGCGGCCTGCTCCCGGCGCGAACCCGCCGAATGCCGAGGTGAATTTCTCGTCCTCCCGCGGCCCAGTTTCCGTCCTCCGCGCGCCGACCAGTTTCCATTCATCGTCCAGAATCCGTACACCTGCCGCGATCATCCGCCGCCCGGCCCCATCCGCGCACCGGCTTCCAACCCGCCGTCGCGGAACCGGCCGATCCGCCCGCGTCGGCCGCGCGGGGCACGATCCTTCGCAAGCATGCTTTCCACAACGACTTGCACCTGATACAGGAATTCGGCGCAGGGCATGCCATACGGCGAGCCGCCTCCTGCCATGAGCCCATCCATGATCCTCGAAGCTTCGCAGCCCATCTCCACGGCGCCGCCGCCGCCCCCGAGCTTTTCGCTCCCGACCGCCGCGCGGCCCGAGCCGCGCGAGGCGGTGCGCGCGCACCTGGATTCCGTGCTGCCCCGCGGCGAGTTCGCCCGCGAGCGGCTGTCGCGCGCCACCGTCCTGGTCGTGGACGACGAGCCGGGGAACGTGCGCCTCCTCACGCGCCTGCTGGAGCGCGCCGGGTGCGAGGACGTCATCGGCACCAACCAGGCACCGGACGCCGTGCGGCTGTACACGGAGCGCCGGCCGGACCTGATGCTCCTGGACCTGCACATGCCCGGCATGGACGGCCTGGCCGTGCTGGACCAAGTGCGCCACGCCCGCGACGACCGCTCGCGCAGCCCCGTCCTGGTCCTCACGGGCGACGACACCAGCGAGGCGCGCGAGTCGGCGCTGCACCGCGGCGCCAACGAGTTCGTCTCCAAGCCGTTCAACGTGTCCGAGGTGCTGCTGCGCATCGACCACCTGCTGGAGACGGCCGTCCTGCACCGCGAGCTGGCGGACCGCAACCGCGTGCTGGAGCAGGCCGTGGCCGCGCGCACGGCGGCGCTGGAGCAGGACATTGCCCGGCGCGAGCGGGTGGAGCGCGAGCTGCGCACCAGCGAGGCGCGCTACCGGCACCTGGTGGAGAACGCCAGCGACATGATCGTGCAGGCGGACGGCAAAGGGGTCATCCGCTACGCCAACGAGGCCGCCGGCCGCCTGTTCGGCCTGGAGCCGCAGGCCATGGAGGGGCGCTCGTTCCTGGGCCTCATCCGTCCCGACGCGCGCCACGCGGCGGGCGACGTCTTCATCGAGCAGGTGCGCCGCCGTCAGCCGTCCAGCTACCAGGAGCTCCCCGCCGTCACCCCGGACGGGCGCGACGTGTGGATCGAGCTGGACGTGCGCCTCACCTGGGAGGGCGACGAGCTGGTGGCCGCGCAGGCGGTGGGGCGCGACGTGACGGAGCGCCGGCAGCTGGAGCACCTCAAGGACGAGTTCATCTCCGTGGCCAGCCACGAGCTGCGCACGCCGCTCACCTCCATCCGCGCCGCGCTGGGGCTGCTGGAGAGCGGGCTGATGGAGACGCAGCCGGAGCGCGCCCGGCACCTGCTGCGCATCGCCACGCGCAACGGCGAGCGCCTGGCCCGCCTGCTGAACGACATCCTGGACCTGGAGCGGATGAGCTCCGGCTCGGTGCGCGTGGAGCGCCGCCCCTACGACGTGGCCGAGGTGATGACGCAGGCGGCCGAGACGGTGCGCTCCGCGGCCGAGGCGGCCAACGTGCTCATCGTGGTGGACGCGCCGCGCGCCACGGTGTCGATGGACGCGGACCGCATGTGCCAGGTGCTGGTGAACCTGCTGGGCAACGCCATCAAGTTTTCGCCCGCCGGCGGCGCTGTGTGGCTCTCCGCCGCGGCGCAGGAGGACGGGGACGTGCTTTTCGCCGTGCGCGACAAGGGCCGCGGCATTCCCGCGGACCGGCTGGAGGCCGTCTTCGAGCGGTTCACGCAGGTGGACGTGTCCGACGCGCGCGAAAAGGGCGGCAGCGGCCTGGGGCTGGCCATCTGCCGCGCCATCGTGGACCAGCACGGCGGCCGCATCTGGGCGGAAAGCACGCTGGGCGCGGGCAGCACGTTCTCGGTGCGGCTCCCGGCGTGAGGACGGTACCGGGTACGGAAGTGCGTGAGTACGGAAGTGCGTGAGTGCGAAAGTGCGAAAGTGCGAAAGGGACCGCGTGGAGGCGCGGTCCCTTTTGCGTGGCGGGAGGTCCGTCGCTGCGCGACGGGGGCCTTCTCCCCCGACCGCCTTTTTGCTCGTTCCTCGCAACGGCGGTCGACCCCTCCCCCAACTTCGGGGGAGGGGTTTGTCGTGGGGGACAGTTCAGCGCGTGAAACTCAGCTCGTGCACGGACTGGGTTCTCCTCTCTCCGCGAGGAACGAGCGGGGAGAGGCCGGGAG
>NZ_DASURI010000962.1:0-10674 GCF_036280135.1 Longimicrobium sp. | reverse complement strand
ACGACGGCTGCACCGGCCTCGATGGGCTCCACCGCGGGGGCGCCCTCCACGCCGGGGCCGCGCGCGCTCATCCGTCCAGCGCGCAGCGGAAGCCGGCGAAGATCTGCCGGCGGATGGGGTAGTCCCAGTTGCGGAACGTGTTGCGGATGGCGCCCGGGCGCGTGGCCCACGATCCGCCCTTGAGCACCTTGTAGTCCGGGCCGAAGAACACCTCGCTGTACTCCGGATACGGGAACGTCTGGTACCCCGGCCAGGCGGTGAAGTCCGACGCCGTCCACTCCCACACGTCGCCGATCATCCCGTACGCGCCGATGGGCGACACGTTGCGCGGATAGGCGCCCGTCTGCGCGGCCTGGAACGCCAGCTGGTCCAGGTTGGCGTCCAGCGGGCCGGGCGCCTCGTCCCCCCAGGGATACGCGCGCTGGGTGCCCGTGGCGGGATCCCACCCGGCGGCGGCCTCCCACTCCTGCTCGGTCGGAAGACGCCCGCCGGCCCAGTTGCAGTACGCCTCGGCCTCGTACCAGCAGACGTGGCACACGGGGCGATCGGGATCGACCGGCGTCTCGGCGTCCATCGACCGCGTCCACCACTGGCCGTCGCGCATCTCCCAGAACTGCGGCGCGGCAAGTCCGGCCTCCTGGCGGTGCTTCCAGCCGGCCTCGGACCAGAGCGAACGGTTGTCGTATCCGCCGTCGGCGATGAAGGCCGCGTACTCGCCGTTGGTCACCGCCCACGCGCCGATGCGGAACGGGGCGAGCTCCACGGCGTGGCGCGGGCGCTCGTTGTCGTACGCGGCCGTGCGGTCGTCCGTGCCGACGTGCACCGTGCCACCGGGAAAGCGCACCATCCCGTCCGCGTCCGCCGCGACGGGGCGGCCGGCGGGCGGGACGATGGCGCGCGGGGCTCGGTAGCGGGCGCCGTCCTCGTCCTTGAGCTGCAGGGCCTGCAGGATGGTCTCGTTGTGCTGGTACTCGTGCTGCGCCACCATGCGGTACACGTAGCCGCCGGCCAGCAGCTGGGGATCGGCCCGGCCCGTGTCGCCGTCGACGATGCGGTCCAGCACCATGCGGCGCGCGCAGGCCATGTGGTCCAGCGTGTCGGCCAGGCGGGGCAGGGCCAGCTGGCCGCGGACGGAGCGCGGGTTCTCGAACGGGTTGAAGATGCCGGGCATCTCGCCGAACTGCACCGGGCCCTCCAGGTTGCGCACGAGCCACAGCTCCTCGAAGTGCGCGATGTGGCCCATGTCCCACACCACCGGGCTCATCAGCCGGTTGTGCTGGTTCATGAGCTCGTCCTCGGGCAGGGGCGACACGAGCAGCAGCGTGCGCTCGCGCGCGTCCTGCAGCAACGCGGCGACCTCGCCGGGCGTGAGGGTTCCGTCGTGGGTCTGGGACATCTGGGGCGCCTTTGGATCGACGTGAAAAGTGGCGCGTGTGAGCGGGCTGGTCGTAAGCTATACGGACGCGTCCCACCACGCCACGACGGGGCCGTCGTGTTACGTGGCGGAGACGGGTGTACAACGTCTGTCAAAAGTCGGGCCGCGGGCGGATGGGGCGGTTACGAGCAATCCAGATCGACGGGATGGCGCTCGCCGGCAGCAACCGCCCCATCCGCCCGCGGCCCCTCCCCGCTCGTTCCTCGCGGAGAGGGAAATCAGCGGTTCCGCGCGGACCCCGCGTTCGTGCAGGAGTTGGGGGGTACACCCTCTCCCGCGCAGTTTGCGGGAGAGGGTGCGAGCGACAGCGAGCGGGTGAGGGCCCACCGAGCGATGCGCGGAGCCCGCGCCAGAGCGAATGATGCCGATTGCGGATCTGATCCGGTAAAGGCCGTTCCCCAGCCGGAGCGAATGAATTCGCCGCTGGAACGTCGCGAAGCCCGCCTGCGCGGACTGTCCGTCGCGGGCACGTTCATCGGCTCGGCCGGACCTTTGGGGGAGGCAATCCACCGTCTCCGCGCGATCCATCCCCATCCATCGATCCACACGTCCACCATGGCCGATGTCCACTGATACACTCGCGGTTCCCCGGCCCGTGCTCGCCGCAGACGACGTCGTCAAGCGCTACGGCGGCGTGTCGGCGCTGGAGGGCGTGTCGCTGGCGGCGGGGGCGGGGGAGTGCGTGGCGCTCGTGGGCGAGAGCGGATCGGGCAAGACCACGCTGCTGCGCTGCTTCAACCGCATGACGGAGCCGGACGGCGGCCGCGTGACCGTGGAGGGCGCGGACGCGGCCTCGGTGGATGCGACGGAGCTGCGCCGCCGCATCGGCTACGTGCCCCAGGACGGCGGGCTGATGCCGCACTGGACCGTGCTGCGCAACGCGTCGCTCGTGCCCTGGCTGCGCGGCGACGCGGACGCGGAGGCAAAGGGCGCGGCGGCCCTGGCGTGGGTGGGGCTGGACGCGGCCACGTTCGGATCGCGGTGGCCGCGCGAGCTGTCGGGCGGACAGCGGCAGCGCGTGGCCATCGCGCGGGCGCTGGCGGCGCGGCCCGGCATCGTGCTGCTGGACGAGCCGTTCGGCGCGCTGGACGCCATCACCCGCGCGGACCTGCAGACGGCGTTCGACGGCCTGCGCCGCGAGTTGGGCATCACCGCCGTGCTCGTGACGCACGACCTGCACGAAGCCGCGCTGCTGGCCGACCGCATCGCCGTGCTGCGCGCCGGCCGCATCGAGCAGGTCGCCGATCCGCGGACGCTCATCCACGCGCCGGAGACGGAGTACGTGGCCGGCCTCGTCGCCCGCTCGCGATTGGGGGCCGGATGATGCGGCGGATGACGATCATCATCACAGCCCTGCTCCTCTGCATGTCCGGCGGAGGGGCGGAGGCGCAGGAGGCGGCGGACCGGCCCGTCGTCATCGCGTCCAAGCCGTTCGGAGAATCGTACCTGCTGGCGGAGATGTTCGCGCAGGTGCTGGAGGCGCGCGGCATCCCCGTGGACCGGCGGATGGGGCTGGGCGCCACGGAGATCGCGTTCGGCGCGCTGCGGACGGGCGCCATCGACGTCTATCCCGAGTACACGGGCACGGGGCTGCTGGCCATCCTGAACGAGCCGCCGCAGCCCGATCCGGCGGCGGTGTTCGGCCGCGTGTCGCGCGAGTTCCAGGCGCGGTGGGGCGTGCGCTGGCTGCCGCCACTGGGCTTCGAGAACACGTACGCCATCGCCGTGCGGCGGGAGACGGCGCAGCGCGAGGGGCTGCGCACGCTCAGCGACCTGGCGCGGGCGGCGCCCCGGCTGAACGCCGGGTTCACGCCGGACTTCATCGGCCGCGACGACGGGTTGCCGGGGCTGCAGCGCGCGTACGGGCTGCGGCCGCGCACCGTCCGCCCGCTGGTGCAGGCCGTGAAGTACCAAGCGCTCGCGGAGGGCGCCGTGGACGTGATCGACGGCTACTCCACGGACGGCCTCATCGACCGCTACAACCTGGTGGTGCTGGAGGACGACCGCCGCTTCTTTCCGCCATACGAGGCCGCGGCCCTGGTGAGCGCGCGGCTGCAGCGCGACCGGCCGGACGCCGTGGCGGAGCTCACGCGGCTGAGCGGGCGCCTGGACGTGGCCACCATGCGCGCGCTCAACCGCCGCCTGGAGGTGGACGGCCAGCCCGTGGCGCGCGTGGCGGCGGATGCGCTGCGGTCGCTGGGCCTGGTCGGCGGGGCGGAGCGGGTGGACGCACGGCCGGCGGCGGCAAAGGGCGGGCTCGTCGGATACCTGTGGGAGCAGCGCGCGACGCTGGCGCGACTCACGGGGCGGCACCTGCTGCTGGTGGCGCTGTCGCTGCTCGCCGCGGCGGCCGTCGCCGTGCCGCTGGGCGTGCTGCTGGGGCGGGCGCGCGCGGGCGCGGCGGAGGGCACCGTGCGCGCCGTGGGCCTGCTGCAGACCATTCCCGGCATCGCGCTGCTGGCGTTCATGATCCCGCTGCTGGGGATCGGGATGGGGCCGGCGCTGGTCGCGCTCTTTCTCTACTCGCTGTATCCCATCGTCCGCAACACGTACACGGGCGTGCGCGACGCCGGCCCCGCCGCCGTGGAAGCCGCGCGGGCGCTGGGGATGAGTCCCGGGCAGGTGCTGCGGCACGTGCGGCTGCCCCTGGCCGCGCCCGCCATCATGGCCGGCGTGCGAACGTCCGCCGTGATCGCGGTGGGCACGGCGACGCTGGCGGCGTTCATCGGCGCGGGCGGGTTGGGCGATCCCATCGTGGCCGGATTGGCGCTGAGCGACACGCGGATGATCCTGTCCGGCGCCATCCCCGCCGCCCTGCTGGCCCTGGTGGTGGATGGGGTGCTCGCGATGGTCGAGCGGATGGTGCGGCCGGGCGGGATGTGAGGGGCGTGGGACCGCAAGCCGTCACCGAGCCGGAGCGGCTGAAGCCGCCGCAACGACAGCGGAAAGCCTCACAAACTGCGTGAGGCTTCAACGGCTCAATGGGCGCGGCCGGTGCACACGAGACGACCTCCTCTGGGGCAGTCCGCGAAGGCGGACTTCGTGCCTTTCCAGCGGCGAATTCATTCGCTCCGGCTGGGGCGTGGCCAACCACGCGCGGGCTCTCCCACACTCCGTCGGAAGCTCGACGCCACAGCAAAGCGGCCGCGGATCACGTGATCCGCGGCCGTTTTGCATCATCGGAACCGCATCAGCCGAACAGGTCCAGCTCTACCTCGTCGTCCGGCTTCTTGCCTCGCTTGCCCGCTTCCGTGGCCGGGGGCTCCGGCTCGGGCGGCGGGGCAGACGCCTTCGCGCGGCGCTTGGGCGCGGGCGGCTCGGGCTCAGGCTCCGGTGTGGGCTCAGGCTCGACCGCAGCCGCGGGGGCCTTCCGGCCGCGCTTCGCGACCGGCGCGGGTTCCGACGCCGGCTCCTCGATCGGCTCGGGCTCCGGGGCAGGTTCCACGACCAGCTCGGGTTCCGGCTTGGGCGCCTTCCTGCCGCGCTTCGCAGTGGGCGCGGGCTCCTCGGCCGGCTCGCGAGCTGGCTCGACCTCCGGCTCCGGCTCCGGCTCAGGGTCGGGCGCGGCGGCGCGGGTGCGGCGACGGCGCGGCTCGGGGACGATCGGCTCCTCGATGATCGCGTCGCTCAGGTCATCCGCCGACGCCGTGTCCTCGAACAGCTCGCCTTCCTCCACCGACGCCTCGACGACGACGGCCGCGGGCGATCCGCCATCACCCGACGGCTCCGCGTCTGTATCGGCATCCGCATCCGCATCGGCAATCGTGTCCGTCGGCGCTTCCGTGGACGCGGAGGCATCGGACGTGGAGCCATCGGATGCATCCCCATCCACCGAAGCGCCGTCCGCAGACTCCGAGGGGGCGGACGAGTCGGCATCGGCCGTCACCGCGCCGGGGGACGTGCCATCGGACGGGGCGGCGTTCGTCGACGGCTCTTCCAGCAGCTCGTCGGCCGTCGTCACGGGGGCCGTTGCGTCGCGCTCGGCCAGGGGGGTGACGGCCACCACGCGCTCGCTCCGGGCCAGCTCCAGCACGGGCTCGGGACGCGCGTCGCGGGGCAGCTGCGGGATGGCCGCGCGGCGGATGCGCATCATCACGTCCGCCTGCGTGACGGCGGCCAGGTCCGCCGCGCCCAGGGGCAGCACGGCCACCACCTCGCCCACGTCCTTGCCGGCGGGAACGAGAATCGTGCCCTTGCCGTCGCGCTTTTGCAGCGGCAGCTCGTCCATGGCGAACCGCTTGGCCAGGCCACGACCCGTCACGGCGCACAGCTCCGTGTCGGCCCTGGCGGCGATGAGGCCCACGATGCGCTCCTTGCCGTCCAGCTTCATCCCGCGGACGCCCTGCGTGGCGCGGCCCATCAGCGGCACGTCGCCCTCGCCAAAGCGGATGGTGCGGCCGCCGGACGCGGCGAGCACCACCTCCATCTCGCCGTCCGTCACGGCCACGAACGACAGCACGTCGCCCGAGCGGAGGGAGATGGCTTCCACGCCGCCGCTGCGGGGCCGCGTGAACTGGTCCAGCGACGTGCGCTTGACCGTGCCCCCCGCCGTGGCGAAGAGCACCGCGCGCGTCTCGCTGAACTCGCTCACGAGGAGCACGGTGGCGACGTTCGCATTCCTGGGCAGCTCCAGCAGCTGGTGCAGCCGCTTGCCGCGCGACGAGAGTCCCGTGTCCGGCAGGTCGCGCACGGGCAGGCCGTAGGCGCGGCCGTCGGCCGTGAACGCCATCAGCCAGTCTTCGGTGCTGGCGACCAGCACGCGCTCCAGGTAGTCCGCCTCGTAGTCCGTGCCGATGAGCGAGCCGCCGCGGCCCACGGCGCGCTGGTACACCTGCATGGGCACCTGCTTGGCGTACCCCTCGCGGGTGACCGTGACCACCACCTCCTCGGCCGCGATCATGTCCTGGATGCGGACGGACTTTTCGCTCTCGTAGATGGTCGTCCGCCGCGGGTCGCCGTACTTCTCCGCCAATTCCGCCAGCTCGCGGCGGATGAGGGCCGTTTGCCGCTCGGGGCTGGCCAGCAGCGTCTCCAACTCGGCGATGCGCTTGCCCAGCTCCTCCAGCCGGTCGCGCAGCTCGCGCACTTCCAGCTGCGTAAGCCGGCTCAGGCGCATGTTGAGGATGGCCTCGGCCTGGCGCTCGGTGAGCTTGAGCTCCTTTTGCAGCTTGTTGGACGCGCTCTCGCGGTTGCGGCTGCCGCGGATGATGGCGATCACCTGCTCGATCTTGCGCAGCGCGATCGTCAGCCCCTCCAGGACGTGGGCCTCGTCGCGCGCCTTCTCCAGCTCCCAGCGGGACCGGCGGACCACCACCTGCAGCCGGTGGTCGCGAAAGCGCTCCAGGATGGTCTTGAGGCCCAGCTCGCGCGGCACGCCGCCGTCCAGCGCCAGGGCGATCACGCCGAAGGTGGTCTGCAGGGCCGTGCCCTTGTACAGCGCCTGCAGCACCTTGGCGGGGTCGGCGCCGCGCTTGAGCTCGATGACCACGCGGATGCCGTCGCGGTCGCTCTCGTCGCGCAGGTCGCTCACGTCCTGCAGCTTGCCGGCCCGGGTAAGGTCGGCGATCTGCTCCAGGATGCGGGACTTGTTGGTGCCGTACGGGATCTCGGTGACGACCAGCTGCTCCTTGCCGCTGCGCCGCGACTCCTTGTAGACGCGGGCCTTCATCACCACGCGGCCGCGGCCGCTTTCGTACGCGTCGCGAATGCCCTGCACCCCCACGATGATGCCGCCCGTGGGAAAGTCCGGCCCGGGCACGTGCACCATCAGGTCGTCCGTGGTGCACTCCGGGTGGTCCAGCAGGTGGATGGCCGCGCGGACGACCTCCGCCAGGTTGTGGGGCGGCACGTTGGTGCTCATCCCCACGGCAATGCCGCTGCTGCCGTTCACCAGCAGGTTGGGCACGGCGGCGGGGAGCACCCGGGGCTCCTGCAGCCGGTCGTCGTAGTTAGGGGCGAAGTCGACGGTGTCCTTGTCGATGTCCGCCAGCATCTCCGTGGCAATGGGCGACAGCCGGCTTTCCGTGTACCGGTACGCCGCCGCCGCGTCGCCGTCGATTGATCCGAAGTTGCCCTGCCCGTCCACCAGCGGATAGCGCAGGGAAAAGTCCTGCACCATGCGCACGAGGGCGTCGTACACGGAGGCGTCGCCGTGCGGGTGGTACTTGCCCAGCACGTCGCCCACCACCGTCGCGCACTTCTTGTACGGCCGCGTGGGGACCAGTCCCGCCTCCTGCATGGCGAACAGGATGCGGCGGTGCACGGGCTTGAGCCCGTCGCGCACGTCGGGAAGCGCCCGCTGCACGATCACGCTCATCGAGTAGTCGATGAACGACGCGCGCATCTCGTCTTCGATGAGCCGCGGGACGATGCGGTCGCGCTGCGTGGGGGTGAGGATCGCCATCAGGGCTGCTTGCCGGATAATGCGCTGGAGGCCCGGCGCGGAGCGGCCGGACGGATGCGTCGACGGGACGTGTGCGCCGTGGACGCACGCGGATACACCGCACCCGTCCGCTGGTTCGGAAAATCTTCGGAATCTGGCGAGGAGGCCGTGCGGCCCGCAACCTGCCTGCCCGGCGGCCGTCCGTCAACCGTTCCGTGCAGAGGGAGATGCGGCCGTGCCTGAACTGGGGCTTCCGCCCGCGCTGGTGATCGAGCGCGTGGTGCTGCTGGGCTACATGACGTCGGGAAAGAGCACCGTGGGAAAGGCGCTGGCCCGGCGGCTGGAGTGGGAGTTCCTGGACTTCGACGTGGAAATCGAACGCCGGGCGGGCGCCACCGTCAAGGAGGTGATCGCGGCCCATGGCGAGGGCGCCTTCCGGGAGATGGAGGCCGCGCTCACGGAGGAAGTGGCGGAGCGGCCGGGCCTGGTCCTGGCGCCGGGGGGCGGATGGATCACGCGGCCGGAGCAGCTGGACCGCCTGGGTCGCCGCACCCTGAGCGTGTGGCTGCGCGTATCGCTGGACGAGACGGTGCGCCGCCTGAACGCCGACACCATCGCCCGCCCGTTTCGCGGCCACCCCGACCCGCGCCGTGCCATCGCGGGGATGCTGGCCGAGCGCGAGCCGCTGTACCGCCTGGCCGACGTCTCCGTCCCTGCCGAGGGCCGCTCGCCGGAGGGCGTGGCGTTCGAGATCGAGACCATCGTGCGCACACGGCGCGAGGTGCTGCTGCCGTTCACGCTGGGCGAGGACGCGGTGTCGGACGCGGCGGTGGATGAGCTGGTGCGGGACTGAACTGCCAGGGAATAGGTAATAGGGAATAGGGAATAGCGGGCGAACGGCGGAACTGCAGGGGACGGGGGACAGGTTGCAGGGGACAGCCGGCAAAGGCGGGCACGGGTGGGATCCAGGCGTGAGGGAAAGGTCGTGCACGGGCGAGAGGCCCCCTCCCCCCGCCCCCTGCCCCCGCTGTCGCGGGGGAGGGGGAGAACTGCGGTGCCGCGCGAACTTGGCTCTTGTGCGTGATCTCGCCCTCTCGCCACCCCTCCCCCGAAGTTGGGGGAGAGGTCGCCGTCGAGCCGCGAGGAACGAGCGGCGCAGACGGCGGGGGAGAGGGCCCCCCGTCGCGCAGCGACGGGTCCGTGCCTCTCCGGCTTTCCCGCCCGCAGGTCCTCCGCCCAAGGTGCAGTCACCCCGTGGAAGTATACACCCTCTCCCGCGCAGTTTGCGGGAGAGGGTGCGAGCGACAGCGAGCGGGTGAGGGCCCCCGCGGGTGAGGGCCCCCGCCGAAACCTCGCGCCGCTCCCGTCCGTTCTCCCTCCGCACCTCGACACTTTCGCATCCGCCGCATCGCATCCACCATGTCGAACCCGCCCTGGCCCGACACGTACGACCCCGTCGCCGACCGCTACGCGCAGGGCGCGGACACGGCGCCGTACAACGCGCACTACGAGCGCCCCGCCATGCTCACGCTGCTCCCCGACGCCGCCGGCGCGCACGTGCTGGACGCCGGCTGCGGCGACGGGTGGTACGCGCAGCAGCTCATGGCCCGCGGCGCGCGCGTCACGGCCGTGGACGCCAGCGCGCGGATGGTAGAGCACGCGCGCCGGCGCCTGGGCCCGGACGCGGACGTGCGCGTGGCCGATCTCGCACAGCCGCTGGACTTCGCCGATGCTACCTTTGACGGCATCGTGAGCGCGCTGGCGCTGGAGCACGTGCGCGACTGGGACGCCGCGTTCGCCGAGCTCCGGCGCATCCTGCGGCCCGGCGGGTGGATCCTGTTCTCCGCGCAGCATCCCGCGTTCACGGGCGCGCGGCTCGCGTCGGCGCACTACCACGACGTCGTCCGCGTGGAAGAACGGTGGGGATGGATCGGGGGCGCGGTGCCGGCGTTCTACCACCGCCCGCTCAGCGCCATGGTCAACGCCCTGGCGGGCGCCGGCTTCGCCATTGACCGGCTGGAGGAGCCCGTGCCCACGGACGAGTTCCGCCGCCGGCACCCGGACGATTATACAAGGCTGCTGCGGCAGCCGGGCTTCCTCATCTTTCGCGCGCGGCGGGAGGACCGGTGAGCAAGGACTACTTCAGCTACGACACCATCGCGGACGGGTACGCGGCCGGCGTGGAGCACGCGCCCTACAACGCGCTGTACGAGCGGCCCGCCATGCTCGCCATGCTGCCGCCCGTGGACGGCCTGCGCGTGCTGGACGCGGGATGCGGATCGGGACTGTACTGCGCGCTGCTCCTGGACCGCGGCGCGCGCGTCACCGGCGTGGACGAGAGCGCGCGGATGCTGGACCACGCGCACCGCCGCCTGGCCGGGCGCGACGCGGACCTGCGCGTGGCGGACCTGCGCGAGCCGCTCCCCTTCGCGGACGGCAGCTTTGACGGCATCATCAGCCCGCTGGCGCTGCACTACATGCCCGACTGGTCCATGGCTCTCGCCGAGTTCCGGCGCGTGCTCGTGCCCGACGGGTGGCTGCTGCTGTCCACGCACCATCCCGCGTCGGACGTGACCAACTTCGGCACGGAGCGGTACTCGCGGGTGGAGGCGATCGAGGACACGATCGACTGGGCGGGCCCCATCCGCTTCTACCGCCGGCCCATGAGCCGCATCGTCAACGACCTGGCGCAGGCGGGCTTCGCCATCGAGCGGATGGAGGAGGCGGAGCCCACGGAGGCCTTCCGCGCGCTCAAGCCGGATTCATACGCCCGCGTCATCGTCCACCCCGCGTTCCTCTTCATCCGCGCCCGCCCCTGGATCCGCTGACCGCGCCGATGCACATCCGCCCCCTCCTC
>NZ_DASURI010000961.1:0-5739 GCF_036280135.1 Longimicrobium sp. | reverse complement strand
GGCGTTGCGGCCAAAGGCGGAGAGCACGGCGTAGTGCGGGTACACGCCCGGCGCCAGGTCGATGAACTTCTTGGTGAGCTCGAACGGCTCCGCCCCCTCGTCCGCGTCCAGGCCGAAGATGAGGTTGCACTGCGTGTACGGGATGTACGAGTTCACGAGGTTCGCGTGCTCGGCCAGGCGCTGCACCTTCTCCATGCCGCGCACGGAGCGCATCCGCGACTTGTCGCCGATGTCGAACCACGACTCGATGCCGGGCGCGATCGCCTGGAAGTTGTTGCGCTTGAGCCGCTTGAGGTGGTCCTCGCCCAGCAGGGCCAGCGACATCTCCGCCAGGAACGCCACGCTGCCGGGGGGCACGGCCTCCTCGATGGCGTCCAGCGTCTCGTCGAAGCGGATGGCGAAGTTGGGATCGTGCCACGACGCCACGGACCGCGGCAGGTTGAGGTCGCGGAAGAAGCGCACGTCGTCGATGATGCCCTCGTTCTCCATGGGCTGGTAGCCCACGACGGCGTCGATGCAGAAGCTGCACTTGTACGGGCACCCCAGGCTGCCGATGAGGGGGACGAGGCGCAGGACTTTCGCCTGGTCCATGGCGGGCTTGAGGAACTTCCACCGCTGCCGCAGCCCCGGCAGCGCCGACGGCTGCTTGAGCGCGCTGATGTACACGCCCTCGTCCGGGTGCCGCTCGGCGTCGGCCAGAATGTCGCGCAGGGTGCCCCGGTCGCAGAAGCCCACCACGTAGTCAAAGTACCTGCGGGCGTCCTCGGGGTACGAGCGGGCGTGGGGGCCGCCCAGGACGGTGGGGATGCCGCGGGCCTGGTAGAACTTGCTGAAGCCGTACGCCAGCAGGGCGCACTGGGAGAACGCGTTGACGAACAGCAGGTCGATGTCGTCGGGAATGCCGCCGGCCAGGCGCTCCGGTCCGGAGTAGTAGGCGATGTGGACGTCGTGGCCTTCCTCCTCGCACCACACGCCGACGACCTGCGCCATGATGCTGGTGTTGTTGGCCCGCATGAGCCGCGAGTAGCCGTTCCGGGGCGGTTCCTTGCCGAGCAGGTCAATGATCCCGATGCGCATGCGCTTCTCCGTGAATGGAGGGTGGGGAACCCATGAGGAGCACTTCGCCAGCGTGAACCGGAGACTGCAACCATACCTGCCGCGCGCCGTAAACTGCAAGAAAAAAATTCAACTGCATTTTCACGCAGAGGGAGCAGAGGCAGCAGAGTACTTCATCTTGGAATCAAGACCATGCACGAAGCCCCGGCGATTCGGGATCGCCGGGGCTTTACAGCAACTGCAACTGCTTTCTCACGCAGAGCCGCGGAGGACGCAGAGTACTTCGTCGCGGACCGCCAAGATCACCGGTTGCTGGATCGTTGGCTTCGGGGGATGACGGTGCCCGTGCGGGATCTGGGGTACTCTGCTGCCTCTGCTCCCTCTGCGTGAGAATGCAGTTCGACGTTCAGGCCGCCACGGGCTCCGCGGGCAGGCGCGTGCGCGTGGACTCGTAGTACGTCCGCACCACCACGTCGAAGTTGTCCTCCCAGTACTTGCTCTGCTGCTCCAGGTAGAAGTCGTTCTTCTCGAAGTGCGTCTTGGGGCAGCCGCCCATGCAGATGGGCAGGTACTGGCACTGGCTGCAGCGCGTGTGCGTGAACGGGTCGTACGCCTCGTACGGGTGCGGCGTGGGCTTTACGCCCAGGACGGGCAGCGGCGCGCGTTTGGGCTGGTAGAACGTGTGGTCCGCCTGCCCCACGGTCAGGTTCACCTTGCCGTGCGCCAGGTGGTGCTGCCCCACGTCCAGCCCGCACTTGTACATGTACCCGTCCGGCCCGAACACGGTGCTGTTACTTCCCACGGCCGCGCAGTTCATCTTGATGGTCATGGGATAGTACTGCAGGTGCTGGATGCCGCGCGGGTCGATGTGCCGGCTGATGGCCAGCTGGAACTGGTTGTTGAGCTGGTCGAACTCGTCCCGGAAGTCCTTTACGCGCTGGTTGCGGCCCAGGAACCCGCACGTGTCGGTCATGGGGCCGATCATGGCCAGGTACGGGTAGATGTGCGCCGCGGGCTCCAGCCAGCCGCGCTCCTTGAAAAAGTCCACCAGGGGCATGATGTCGGGCGCGGAGCCCACGTCCACGTTGATGCGCAGGTACACGCGCGTGGCCCCCATCAGCCGGTCGATGGTCTCGGCGATCACGTCGAACGAGCTTTGCTCGCGCTCCTCCTTGAGCACGTAGCGCCGCCGCTTGTCGTGGTGGATCTGCGGGCCGTCCAGGGTGAACTGCAGGTGGCGGATGCGGTTGCGCCTGACGAAGTCGCCCGCGTCGTCCGGCCACAGTGTGCCGTTGCTGATCATGGCCGCGCTGTACGTCATCCCCTTCTCTGCGCACAGGGCCAGCGCGCCCTGGGTGAAGTGCTCGATGGCCGCCTGGTTGAGCATGGGCTCGCCGCCGTACCAGTCCACGTACAGGCGCTCGTGCCCCTTGGCCTCCACCTGCTCGCGCATCCACGCCAGGATCTGGTCGCATCCCTCCACGCTCAGGTAGACAGGCTCCTTGTCCTCGTAGCAGTAGTAGCAGGCCAGGTTGCAGTCCATGGTGGTGGTGATGGTCACCATGAAGGGGTCGCGCTGGCGAAAATGCTGAAACCGGTCGCGCAGGTCCGCCGCTTCATCCACCCCGTCCTCCACGAAAAAGCGGCCCCGCAGCAGCTCGGGAAACAGGCGCTGGATGCCGGCGGGCAGCTCGTCCGCGGAAAAGCGCGGCGGCGACCAGTCGTCGCGGCCGCGGCCGGCGTCGCGGGAGCGCTCCGGGCCCAGGAACGGGCGCAGCGGCTCGGCCAGCTGCGGGGGCAGGCGCAGCAGCCCCGAGCTCACGCCGTTGAACAGCAGGGTGTGCGGGCCGTGGGGAACCAGCAGGTTGTAGTACGAGGCCTTGTAGATGGGCTTCTCCATGCTCCCTCTCAAGCCTGTGTCGGGGTGGGGGATCCGCCGGCCCAAAGCGAGCGGATGGATGCCGCGCCGTCCGTCCGTCCCGTGTGTACCGATGCCGGACGCGGCCGCGCCCGGGCGCCCGCACGGACGAACGTCACCGTGGAGTGCCCGGGCGCGTGTTGCCCGGTGCGAGCCGGTCAGGGCTCCGTGCCGCCGCCGTCGTCGATCACGGCCAGGCACACGCTGCGGCAGCTGCACAGGCGCGCGCCCACGTCCACGTCGTCCAGCCGCTCGCTGTCCGGCGACCGCACCCACAGGTCGTCGAACACGCCGTCGTCAAAGCTTTCCTCGGCCATGTGTCTTTTCCCTCCGTGTCTCGGGATGGAACCGCGGACCTCGTTGTCCGCCCGCACACTTGGAGCCGTTCCAACAATGATCCGCCCTGCCGGGGATGTCAATCAAACATGTGATTGCGTGTCCGGAAACGAGAACTGAAGTGCGGGAGTGCGAGAGTGCGAGAGTGCGAGAGTGCGAGAGTGCGAGAGTGCGAGAGTGCAAGAGTGCGAGAGTGGGGCAGATTACGAAGGAGGCGGAGCAGGGAAGACGATCAGCCTCCGCCCGCGATGCGTCATCCTGAGGGAGCGCCGCGCATGACATGAACGCACGCGGGACTTTGGCGCGATCGAAGGATCTTGTGTGCGAGACTCGGAGGCAGATTCCCTGCATGAAGGGTCGCCCTCGAGCTTCGCGGGCAAGATCCTTCGTCGCCGCCACGGATCACGCATGACAGGGGTTTGCGCGGCGGCTCCTCAGGATGACGCTTCTGGCCCATCCGGGTTTATCCTGCGTCGAGCGCGACGGGTCTCGCGCGGAAAGCATGAGGCCGGCCCCAACGGGAGCCGGCCTCGCGTGTGGAGCTTCCCACGGACCACGGCGGCGTGGGGTTACAGGTTCTGCAGCAGCCAGTCCGTCATCATGTTGTACAGGTGCGCGGAGATGCCGTCGCCCTTGATGGAGTGCGTGCGGTCCGGGTACGCCATGAACTGGAACGGCGTGCCGGCCTCCTGCAGCGCGTTGGCCAGGCGGACGCTGTTCTGGAAGTGCACGTTGTCGTCGCCCGTGCCGTGCACCAGCAGAAAGCGGCCGCGCAGGTCCGCCGCGAAGCTGAGCGGCGCGCTGCGCTGGTAGCCCTCCGGGTTCTCCGCCGGCTTGCGCATGAAGCGCTCGGTGTAGACGGCGTCGTACAGCCGCCAGTCCGTCACGGGCGCCACGGCGATGCCGGCCTTGAACGGCGACTCGGGGCGCGTGAGGGTGAACGACGTCATGTATCCGCCGTAGCTCCATCCCCACAGCCCCAGGCGCGACGCGTCCACGTACGGCTGGCGGGCCAGCCACCGCGCCGCGGCGATCTGGTCGGCGGACTCGGCGGCGCCCAGGTCCTGGTACGTGGCGGACTTGCGAAAGGCGCGGCCGCGGGCGCCCGTTCCCCGGTTGTCCACGCTGACCACCACGTAGCCCCGCCGGGCCAGCAGCTGGTGCCACAGGTAGCGCGTGCCGCCCCACTGGTCCTTGACCGTCTGGCTGCCCGGGCCGCCGTAGACGTACATCAGCACGGGGTACTTCTTCGCGGGGTCAAAGTCCGCCGGGCGGATCATCCACGCGTTCAGCGGCGTGCCGTCCTGCGCGGGGATGGTCAGGAGCTCCGGCGCGCGAAGGCCCAGCGCGCGCACGTCCGCCGCCATCCGCGCGTTGTCCACCAGCGTGCGCAGGGCCGTGCCGTCCGCGCGGTGCAGGCGCGTGACGTTGGGCGTGCCGAGGTCGGAGAAGTCGTCCACGTAGAACGCGCCCGTGGGGCTGAGCGTGGCGTCGTGCCAGCCGGGCTCGCGGCTCAGCTGCTGGGGCGTGCCGCGGCCGTCCATCCGCGCGCGGTACACGTGGCGCTGCATGGGGCCTTCCTCCGCCGCGCCAAAGTAGATCCAGCCGCCGCGCTCGTCCGCGCCCAGGAACTCCGTCACCTCCCACGCGCCGCGGGTGAGCTGGCGGGCCACGCTGCCGTCGCGGTTGTAGAGGTACAGGTGCTGCCAGCCGTCGCGGTCGCTGCTCCAGATGAACTGGCGCCCGCCGTTCACCCACGCCAGCACGTTGTCGGAGACGTCCAGCCACTCCGGCGCCGTCTCGGTGAACAGCGCGCGGCTGCGGCCCGTGCCCGCGTCGGCCATCAGCACGTCGACGCGGTTCTGGATGCGGTTCATCCGCTGGATCACCAGCTCGGCGGGCGAGGCGGCCCACTCCATCTTCACCAGCAGCGCCTCGGGGTCCGTGCCCGTGTCCATCCACGTCGTCTCCCCCCCGCTCGCGGAGACGACGCCGATGCGCGCGACGGAGAGGGGCGTTCCGGGCTTGGGATAGCGGATGGGGAGGGGCTGGGAGTACAGGCTGTCCGTCTCCTGGATCAGGTAGAAGGTGCGGACGGCCGACTGGTCCAGCCGCCAGAAGGCGATGCGGGTGCCGTCGGGGCTCCAGCGCCAGCCGTCGCGCAGGTCCAGCTCCTCCTCGTAGACCCAGTCGAAGGTGCCGTTGATGACGGTCTCGCTGCCGTCGTGCGTGAGCCGCGTCTCCTGCCCCGTGGCCAGGTCGGTGACGTAGAGGTCGTTGTCGCGCACGAAGCCCACGCGCGAGCCGTCGGGCGAGAACTTGGCGAACATCTGCCAGCCCGGCCGCGTGCTGAGCGGCGTGAGCGTGCGGCGGTCGCGGTCGTAGACGTAGTACTGCCCCCGGGTGTTCTCGCGCCACACCCGCTGGGT
>NZ_DASURI010000960.1:0-3576 GCF_036280135.1 Longimicrobium sp. | reverse complement strand
GATGGCGCTGGCCAGGATGGTGACGATGCCGATGGCGTCGTGGAAGCGCGAGACCACGCGGAAGGTGGCGCTGCTCTCCTCCGCCAGCGCGGCGCTCCCGTAGGCGCGGGTGCCGAACGCCACCCCCTCGATCCACCGCGCCGCCGAATCGGCCGGGGCACCGGGGGCCAGGACGATGGCGAAGCGGACCACGCGGTCGCGGCGGCCGGTGAGCGCCTCCAGGTCCGGGAGGTGGAAGCGCACCTCGAACTCGTTGCGGGCGATGCGGTTGGGGTCGGCCTCGCGCTCGAACACGCCGCCCACGACGAACGGCCGCGGCGCCGCCGTCCCGGCCAGCGCGCGGACGCGCACGGTGTCGCCCACGGCCAGCGGCACGCGCTCCGCCAGCCGGCGCTCCACCAGCATCTCCGGCAGCTGCGCGGGCGTCCCCGCCTGCAGCAGCGCCGCCATCCACGTCATCGCGATCAATCGTCCTCCCGGGGATCGCCGCAAGCTAGCCTGTGCAAACGTACGACGGGAGGGGCGCGGGCGGATTGGAGGCAATGCGTTACGGCGGGTGATACGTCGAAACGCGGTCCTCCAGCCCCGGCGATTGAAATCGCGGCACCGAACACGTGATGTCGGCCTTCGCCGACGGCTCCTGCCACGCCCAGGTTCGTGTGCACCCTGGCTGATCTCGACCCGGCTGTTCCGCGCGTCGCGCGGGTCTCCTCTCTCCGCGAGGAACGAGCGGGGAGAGGTCGGGAGAGGGGCGGGCTGCGATCGGCACGAGCCATCCGCATGCCCGCACCGAAGTTCTCCCTTCCCCCATGCCGTTTATGGGGGAAGGGTCGGGGATGGGGGGCGCTCGCCCGGGCAAGATCCACCCTCCGCGCACCGAAATCCCGCCCACGCTCCGCCTCCGCGTGATCCATCCTGCACCGCGCACGGCTCCAGCCCTCGCGCGATCCGCATCCGCCGCCCTATCTTGCTCCCGAACAAAAACCGGCTGATCGCAGTGCGCGAGCGGCCGGCGTGCATCCTCCGATTCCCGTGATCCGTGACGGACCTGCACCTCTCGCACGCCGCGGCGCGCACGCTCATGCTGGCCGCGCAGGGGCTGGACCGCCGCCCGCGCCGCCGCGCCCGCAAGGCCGACGTGCTGGCTGCCATCCGCCGCATGGGCGTGCTGCAGATCGACACCATCAGCGTCGTGGCCCGCAGCCCGTACCTGGTGCTGTGGAGCCGCATCGGCGACTACGACCCGCGCTGGCTGGACGCGCTGCTGGCTGAGCGCAAGCTCTTCGAATACTGGTCGCACGAGGCCTGCTTCGTCCCCATCGAGGACTATCCGCTGTACCGCCACCGCATGCTGGACCCCTCGTGGGCCGGCTGGCGGTACGCGCACACGTTCATGGACGCGCACCGGGACGATGCCGCGCGCCTCCTTCAGCACGTGCGCGAGCAGGGGCCCGTGCGCTCGTCGGACTTCGAGCGCAAGGACGAGCGCGGCACGTGGTGGGACTGGAAGCCGGAAAAGCGCATGCTGGAAAGCCTGTTCACCGCCGGCGAGCTGATGATCGCGCGGCGCGAGGGCTTTCAGCGCATCTACGACCTGCGCGAGCGCATCCTGCCCTCGTGGGACGATGCCCGGCTGCCGTCGGCGGATGAGGTCCGCCGCACGCTCGTACTCAAGGCCGTGCGGTCGATGGGGATCGCGAAGGCGAAGTGGGTGGCGGACTACTTCCGGATGGACAAGACGTCGACGAAGCTCATCCCCGACCGCCTGGCGGACGAGGGCGCGCTGATGCGCGTGGCCGTCGAGGGATGGAAGGAGCCCGCCTTCGTGCACCCGGACCACGCGGAAACGATGCGGTCCGCCGCCGCCGGGCGCGGCAAGCCCGTGCTGACGACGCTGCTGTCCCCGTTCGATCCGCTGATCTGGGACCGAAAGCGCGCCAGCGAGGTGTTCGGCTTCGACTACCGCATCGAGGTCTACGTGCCCGGGCCCAAGCGCGTCTACGGCTACTACGTGCTGCCCATCCTGCATCGCGGCAGGCTCGTCGGGCGGCTGGACGCCAAGGCGCATCGCAAGGACGGCGTGTTCGAGGTCAAGGCGCTGTACCTGGAGCCCGGCGTGCGCCTTACCGACCGCATGACGGCGGATGTCGCGTCCGCCATCGCGGAGTGCGCGCGCTGGCACGGCACGCCGCGCGTGACGCTCCGCCGCGCCGACCCGCCCGATGCCCTCCCCCGCCTGCAAGCCGCGCTGAAATCCGCGACGGAAGTGACAACGTGATCCCTCACCCGCTGTCATCATGAAAGGCTGTTCGGCACCATCCGTCCACGCCGCGTCATCCTGAGAAAGCGTTGCCAAACAACCTTGGATAGAGCCAGGGAGCGTCATCCTGAGAAGGCGTTGCCAAACCAGCCTTGGATAGAGCCGAGGAGCGTCATCCTGAGAAGGCGTTGCCAAACCAGCCCTGGATGGAGGCCAAGGAGCGTCATCCTGAGGGAGCGACGCGCGTAACCTGAACGCACACAAAACATTGGCGCGACCGAAGGATCTTGTGTGCGAGACTCGGAGCCGATTTCCGTGCACGAGGGTCGCCCCCGAGCTTCGCGGGCAAGATCCTTCGTCGCCGCCACGGATCACGCACGATGAGGAAGCACGCGGCGGCTCCTCAGGATGACGCTTCTGGCTGATCCGGGTGAATCAACGTCCAATGGAAACGTCGGCTGGTTCAAATGAAGCCACGACGGTGTGATCCATCCCGTGCACAACGGGAACGGAATCCGTTAGATTCCGGATTGCCGCACCGTTCCTCGAGCACTCCCGCGCGTGACCCGAACCCCGCCGCCCAGCAATCCGGATGACCCGGGTGCGGCGCTACTTCGCGGAGCTGGCGGCCACCACCCGCACCTCGCTCCAGGAGCGGATCGGCCGGCTGCGCGAGGCGGGCCGGCTGCCCACCGGGGCCGGACCCGCGCGCGGCGGCGAAACCAATCCGCCGGCGCCTTCGTAAGTTCATCCCGCGCAATCGCATCCACATCCTTCACCTGAACGCGGTAAACTATCCCAGATGTACGGGATCGCGGGCCTGCTGACCGGGCGCACCCTCTGCGGGCGCTATCGCATCGACGCGGTGATCGGACGCGGCGGCATGGGCGCCGTGTACCGCGCCAGCGACCAGCGCCTGGGCCGCGCCGTGGCCGTAAAGGTGATCGGCATCGTGGCCACGGACGCGGACGACCACGCCCGCCTGCAGGGCCGCTTTCTGCGCGAGGCCAAGGCCGCCGCCGCCCTGCACCATCCCAACGTCGTCTCCGTCCACGACTTCGGGACGGATACCGAGCTGGGGCTGGACTTCCTGGTGATGGAGCTGCTGCAGGGCGAGGACCTGGCCGTGCGCCTGGCGCGCACGGGGCCGCCGCCCGCGCACGTGTCGCTGGGCATCCTCCGCCAGGCCGCGCGCGGGCTGGCGGCCGGCCACCGCGTGGGGCTCGTGCACCGCGACGTAAAGCCCGGCAACCTGTTCCTGGAGACCAGCGACCACCCCGACGAGCCCCACGTGCGCGTGCTGGACTTCGGCATCG
>NZ_DASURI010000959.1:0-20841 GCF_036280135.1 Longimicrobium sp. | reverse complement strand
GCGGCGGATGCGGCGGATGCGGCGGATGCGGCGGATGCGGCGGATGCGGCGGATGCGGCGGATGCGGCGGATGCGGCGGATGCGGCGGATGCGGCGGATGCGGCGGATGCGGCGGATGCGGCGGATCGGCGGATGCGGCGGATCGGCGGATCGGCGGATCGGCGGATCGGCGGATCGGCGATGATGTTGACCTCCCCCAGGGGTTTTTGGGGGAGGTGGGCGAGCTCCGCGAGCCCGGAGGGGGCGCTCGCCCAGAGGCTGCCACACCGGCCAGAGCCGGGATTGCCCATTGCCCGGAGGCCGGGAGAAGACCCGGATCGGCGGATCAAGGCCGCGGCCCATCGGCCGATACCCCCAGGGATGCACCAGATCCGATTGGCGGACGCGCCCCGTACCGGGTATCATCCACCATCATCGCCGATCCATCCATCCGCATACACCATGCTGTCACCCCCGTCCGCTCCCGGCATCACGGGATACAACGACTACCGCGCGCCCACCGAGGCCGACGCGCGCGCGGCCCTGCAGCGCGTGTTTGGCCCCGAGCGGGGCGCGGAGCACTGGGCCCGGGCCTGCCGCGAGGCCGGGCTGGCGCCGGGCGCCGTGGACGGCCCGGAGCCGCTCGCCCGTGCCCTCCAGGCGCTCTCGTCGCAGGGCGGGCCCTGCGTGGCCGTGGCACGATCCATCGAGATCCGCATGCGCACCTACACCCGGCTGGCGTCCCGCTCGCTCGCCCTCAGCGACGGAGGCCAGGGATGACCGCGAACGATCCGCTGTTCGACGCCGACCGGCTCGCCGAGATCGTGGAGCTGGACCTGCTGGAGGCCGACGTCGATCCCATCCTGCAGGACGTGGCCGCGCGCGCCGCCGACGGGCTGGGGCTGCCCGTGTCGCTCGTGAGCGTGGTGCTGGACGAGGCGCTGCACGTGGCCGCGGCGCACGGCATTGACGGGCTGTGGCTGGGCGACACGCGCGGGCACCCCGTGGAGTGGTCGTTCTGCGCCACCTCCGTGCGCACGCGCGAGCCGTTCGTGGTGGAGAACGCCGCCACCCACCCGTACCACGCCACCAACCCGCTGGTGGTGCAGGACGGCGTGCGCTGCTACGCCGGCGTGCCGCTCATCTCGTCGCGCGGGTTCGTGCTGGGCAACCTGTGCGTGGTGGGGCTGGAGCAGCGCTCGTTCACCGAGGACGAGATGGTGTTCCTGCGCACCCTGGCCGCCGAGGCCGTGGCCCGCATCGAGGCTCGCCGCGGGGACTGATCGCGCCCGGCGGATGGACGGCGCGCGAAACGGCGCGGAGGAGGCTCGCGTCTCCCCCGCGCCGTTCGTCTTTCATCCATTCACCCCGGCGTCCGCACGGCGGTGGCGGGGAATCATGCCTGCACGGACGCGGCGAACTCGCGCAGGCGGTAGTCGTCGGCCTGCCGGAACTCTCGGCGGGAGAGAAGGTCGTCGAGCGGCGGCCGCAGGACGCCGCCGTGCGTTTGAACCAGGGCTCGAAAGAGCATCCGCATGGACTCCACGTACTCCGGAACGGGCAGGGCATCGCGCACCCAGTCCAGCAAGTGCCCCTGCAGGCTCTCCTCGAACGAACGGTGCAGGCGCACGTCCACGGCGAACGGGGTCTTCAGGCTCTTGTAGATGGCGCCGAGAAACGCTGCCGTTTCCTTGACTTCGTCCTCCCCCGCAGCGATCCAGAGCACGAGCGGGTTGCAGCTCACGCGGGCCCCGTCCATGCCCGCCCCCACGTCCACGCGGGACTGCTTGAGGCGGCGGGCAATTCCCCGGTCGTGCAGGAACATGAGCGCGACGAGAACGCCCATCTTCCACCCCGTGTTCCCGATCCACCGCCGCAGCTCCACGAATACGGGAATGGGTCCCGCGGTCAGGCACAGGGACACGAGTGATCGCTGCACCGCCATGAGGATCTTTGCATCCTTCTGGTAGATGTGGGCCATCATGGCGCGCAGCACGGCGTGCCACAGGCGCAGCGGATCGCTCCCGTCGCCGGACTCGCTGTCCTTGAGGGCGAGCTCCACGTCGTCGATCTCCCGCGCGAACTCCTGCAGGTCGCCGATCATGGGGATGAGGTGGCGGCGCGCGATCGCCTCCAGCGCGTCCATGGCCGCGTCGAGCTCGTGGTCCCCGATCCACGAGTACGCGCCGATGGCGGCCATCAGCCACTGCTCGGCGGCCGCGTCGCGCGGGGCGGGCGCGGCTTCGGCCTCCCTGAGCTTGCGCAGACACACGCGCCGGTACTCCTCGCGCTCGCTGCCCAGCACACCCTCGCACAGTGCGCCGACCGCCATCAGGTGCCGCTGGTCCGGGGCATGTACCCACCGCTCCATGGTGGGGAGCACCACGCGGTGCGGGTCCACCTCGCCGATGCGGCCGATGACCTGGGCAGCCAGTACGCGCAGGGAGCGAAGGTCCGCTTCGCCGCTCTCGGCCATGTCGCGCAGCCCGGGCAGCACGGTGGTCAGCGCGCGCCGGTGCCGGGCCAGGAGAACGTTCCACAGCCGGTCCGCCGGCGTGCCGTCCTGGAAACGGATGACGTCCACCAGCGTTCCCGGGTCCTTTACCACCTCTGCCCGGCACCGCTTGAGCAGCGTTGCCTCCGAGAACGCGGGGTGCAGCTCCGATGCATCGTCCGCCGTGTCCCAGGCGGCGGAGGGGGCACGCTGGTTCATGTCGCGGCGAAGCCACTGCCTCACGCGCCGGTGAAGCCGGTCAAAGTCCATCCACGGAACCCCCTGCGCGCCCCGCACCGCGTGCGCGAGCACCAGGGTGAACGCAAAGCTCCATCCCTCGAAGTCGTCCTCCAGCTCCTGGAGAAGCCACGTGCTGGTGTCGTTGAACCGCGCTACGGCTTCGCCCAACTCCAGCTCCGGCCGGCCCTGGTCCACGTAGAAGTCGATGAACTCCAGGAGCGACGGGGCATGGCGAAACGACGACAGCAGCACGTCGCGCCCGGCCGAAAGCGCCGCCACCAGCCCAGGCTGCGCGTCGCCCCCCGCCACGCTCTCGAGCTTCCGCTCCAGCTCCGCCTCACGCAGGGCGCGCGGGTGCGGGCGAAGCTCCCGCGCATGCTCGCCGGCGGCGGGATGCTTGTGGAACCGGCGCGCGTCATCGGGATCGGCCGTGAACACCACGTACGCCCGCTGCTCGCGCAGGGCATCCTCCAGCTGCTCCCAGCCCGAGCGATCCGTCTCCTCCAGCAGCTTGGCAAGCGCGCGATCGGCGCGCCCGAACGGCCGGCGAAAGATCACCAGGCGCCCGTTCACGAGGGGGTCCTTCTCGGCCAGGTGCTGCGCGTCGATGCGCACCTGGCGGTCCAGCGAGCTCACCAGCACGGTGCTGGCGCGACAGCTTCCGCGCTGGCGCAGGCGCATTCCCAGGAACACGGCGGTGGACACCTTGCGCGCGCCGCGGTCCCCCACCAGGAGAAGCACGCGACGCTCCTCCAGGTATGTCACCAGCTCGTCGATCTCCGTCTCGGAGCTCAGGATGCGCGGGGCGCTCGCCTCTTCCTGCGCCTGGGTGAGGGACCTGCCTTCCGCGCAGGTAAAGAGCCGCACGGCCTGTCGGGTCTGCTGTGCCACCGCCACGTGCAGCGACTCGATCAGCGTCTCGGCCTGCTTGATCGTGGTGTCGACCGCGCTGCCCACCTTCAGCGACTGGCGAGCGCCCGGTTCTTCGCCGGATCGTCCCTGCACCGTCTCGTCCGTCGCGCCCTCGGACACGGGCTCTGCCGGCGACACACCGGGATCGGCGGCGGAGAGGTCGGGCGTGGCGGTCTCCGCGCCGGCAACGGGCTCGGCGGCGACGGCGGTCTCCATTTCGGACATCGTGCGTTCCGTGCGGAAGGTAATGGCGGAGGAGAACGTGCCCGCTCCGCCGTCCGTGTTACGCGGCCAGCGCGGCGCGGAGGTGCTGCGGATCCGCCAGGCGCTCCAGGGCGGTCAGCGTCTCGCCGTCGGGGTGCGGATCCAGTGCCCGGATGGCCTGACGGGCGAGCTCCGCGAAGTCGGCGGGCTTTCGGCCGTTGCCCACCACCTCGCCCAGCAGGTGCAGGAGCGCGCCACGGAGCCGGTTCAGCTGCCCGTCATCGGCCGCCGCGCGGGTGCGGAGAACGACCTCGCCCAGCAGCGGGATCAGGGGCTCGCCGGCCGGGAGCGCGTGTGCGGCGACCGGGTCCGCGAGCAGGCCCACGAGCGGCGGTGCCACTCCAGGGCCCGCGCCCCCCTCCTCGGGTGCCCCGCCGCGGAGCATGCGCGCGACCTCCAGGCCCATGATGGCCGCTTCGCGGGCCTCGCGCGCGGTCTTGGTGTTCACGGCCACGTTCCCGATGACTTCCATCACGGCTTCGGCCTGGCGAGTCCTGACTGCCGACTGGAGCTTGAGGGTTTCCACGCCCGACTCGAGCTCGAGGGCTTCCCTCTGCTGCCGGAGCTCGTGCATTCGGAGCCGGTGGTCGCGCTCCGCCGCGGCCAGACGCGCGGACTCCTCCAGCGTCGCCAGGCTCCCGTTGAGCTCCAGCTTTTCCCGCTGCAGGCGCACCCGGCTGGCTTCCTGCTCCGCCGCCACGAGCTCCTGTTCCACGATTCGCCGCCGTTCCTGGCGGATGTTCTCCAGCTCCTGCGCATGCCGCAGGGCCTCCTCCCGGGCCGTGACGCTTCCCTCGGCGGTCACCAGCACCTCTCGCTGCTGCACCTTTTGCACGTCCGCCCGGTGGGCGGCGGCCAGCTCGTCGGCCGTGAGGCTTTCCTGGAAGCCCAGTTTCTCCCGCTCCAGGCGGATCCGCTCCAGCTCCACGCGCTGCGCCGCGGCGGCTTCGTCCAGCTTGCGCGCCGTTTCCATCTCGAGCTGCCGCTGGGCCTCGGCGGCCTTTTCCGCCGCCTCCTCCAGGGCGAGCAGGTCACGGGAGATCCGCGGGCTCATTCCCACGGACCGGAGGACCAGGCCGAACTTGCCCGCGAACCGCTGCAGCTCTGCCATGTGTCGCGCCACCAGCGTGCCCGCGGCCTCCCGGAAACGGGTCTTTACCACCGTCCAGTCCAGGTGCGCGATCTCGCCCAGGAACGTCCGCCTGACCTTGTCCCGAAGGTGGATCAGGGGGTCGGTCCGGTGATGCGCGGCGAGGGTCTCGGGCGCCACGACGTCGAACGTGAGGCCGAAGCTGACGTGGATGTCGTGCAGGCCGTCCGCAAGCCGCACCGGTTCCACGAAGTGGTCGCTCTGCTCGGGGGCCAGGTTCACGGCAAAGGCGATGTACTCGGCCGGCTTGCGAAAGAGCGACGTGACGCGCGGTTCACGCTTCATCGGGGGATCACCCGGCCGAAGCACGGTGTGGAACCGTTCGCCGGCATCGCCGACGCGCTCGAAGACCACGACGGCGTGTCCCTCCAGGGGCTCCGCCTCGTGGTCCTGAAGGAGGCCGGATTCAAAGGTGAGGTTGCTCATGTGACGTATCCCGCGGGTAAGGGGGGTGACGTGAGATCGCTCAGAGACCGGGACGGATCGGTGCTTCGTCGGGGCGCCGTGCTCCCGCGGACGGGGTGTCGAAGGGTGCGCCGGCCCGGCGCTCGCCCTGCTCGCGAAGCCGCCGCGCGTCCTCCTGGAGCCGCTCGCGCCAGAGGATGCGGGCCGCGGCATCCCACCGCTGGTCGGCCGGGACCTGGGACAGCCCGTCGCGCAGGCGGGCCAGGACGCCGGCCCGCTCCCACTCCGCGAACCGCGCCAGCTCCTCGTAAAGCCGGGCGCGCGGCGCCAGCAGTGCACCCAGCTCCTGCGCCATCCGCTCGGCCAAGCAGATGAAGCCGTCCGCCGCGAGGGCGTGGAGGACCTCCAGGCTCCCGTCCGCCGCGGGGTCGTCCGGGGCCGGGTGCGCGAGGGGGCGCGTTGCTTCGCACAGGGCACGCAGGGACTCGAGCGAGAGATCCGGCGCGTCTGCCCGCCGGGCCGCCGATTCCTGGACGACGAGCGCATCCGTCTGCCGCCCGCAGGCGCGGGCGAGGTGCCCGGCGTGCACGAACCGCCCGTCCCGCACGCGTTCGCGGGCCGCCGCCAGCACGCGGGCGGGAGCGTCGAGGCAGGGAAGCGCCCGCAGCCGCGCCACTCCGGCCAGCCGGGCCAGCTCCTCCAGCCGGTCCGCACCCGCCTCGATGTCATGGGCCGCCCGCACCAGGTCGCGCATGGAGGCCAGGAGCTCGCGCGCCCGGAGCAGCTCGCGCAGGGCATCCCGCAGCCGGTTCGTGCCCAGGGCGTCGTCGGCCCGTACGCTCACCGCCTCGTACTCCCGCAGCAGCCCGGGCGCGTGCCGCCGCACGACGCCGTCCTCCACCCCGTCGAAGGCCGCGGCAAGGCGCCGGTGCTCCGTGCGCAGCATCTCTCCCAGCCGGTGGGCGGAGACGCGGCCGTGCTCGTGGCGAAGCAGGGCACGCCGCAGCTGCAGCGCCGGAACGCCGGCGCTCGTACCCGCGCTCACGGCCGAGCCGCCGCCGTCGCGGCGCCGGAGAAGTAGATGCGGATCTCGATGCGGCGGTTCAGGTCGCGATCGGTGCTCACGGGCCGGTTGTCGGCGTATCCGTTCACGGACATGCGGTCGTCCTCCAGCGGCTGCCTGGCACCGCGGGTGAGGTAGCGCAGCACGGAGGTGGCCCGCGCCGTGGACAGCTCCCAGTTGTCGTGCGGATAGTAGCCGCGCCGGGCCGGCACGTTGTCCGTGTGTCCCTCGACCTGGATCTGGTCGTAGAGCTGGACGCCGTGCTCGTCCAGGCGCCCGAACACCGCCGCCAGCCGTCCCAGCAGGCGGCGTCCCTGCGGAAGCAGCTCGTGCTCACCCGGACGAAAGAGCACGCCCTCGCCAAACCGGATCTGCAGGAGCTGGAACTTCGCGGTGTGGGCGACCTGGCCGGCGTCGATCTCGCGCTTGAACTCGCGCTGCAGCTCGGCCGTGAAGCGCGCCTGCCGCTGCTGTGCGATGGCCAGCTGCGCGCTCGCCGAGCTGAAGTTCTGCTCCACGAAGTAGATGAGCAGAAAGAACATCAGCAGCGACGTGAGCATGTCGATCATCGCCGGCCAGTAGTTGATCCGCGTGTGCAGCGCGGAGGTGGCGGGGGCTGTGCTCATCGACGTCTCCTTTTCCCCTACCAGATGATGACGGCCAGCACCACGGCCGCGCCCACGCCACCCACGGCCAGGGCCGGGTTCTGGCGCAGCTGGCCCACGAAGTCCGACAGCAGACCGCCCAGCTGGCCGCCCAGCGCACCCCAGCCACCCGACCGGGACGGCTGCCATTCCTGTGGGCGGTGCCGCGTCCGGAAGGCTTCTTCCATCCGGCCGGCGAGCGCGGCGTTGCTGTCGGCCACCTGCTTGACGAGGGCGGCCAGGGCGCCGCCCGCCTCCGCGTCGGGTCCGCGCGCGGCGGCGTCCAGCGCCAGCGAGCGAATACTCTCCACCGTCCGGGTGAACGCCTCCAGGATCCCGTTCTGCAGGTCGCCGTTCCGCTCCTGGAGGCGGGCGATGTCACTCAGCTTCTCGAACGACTCGGCGAACTGCAGGGACAGCTTTTCCATCATCGTCTCGTCCTCCTCGGCCGGGACCGTGGCGGGAAGCAGCTCGGCCGCCGTGAACCGCTCCAGCTCGTCGTAGAACCGGGACTGCGCACGGGCGAGCAGAAAGTTCAGCATCGACACGATGATGGCGCAGGAAAGCCCCACGAGCGTGGTGACGAACGCCGTCTTCTTGCTGGCGATGATGGCGCCCAGGCTGTTGGCGGCCTCCGCGAACCCGGTCGCGGAAGTCACTCCTCCCGAAGCCACGCCGTCCATCCGCATCAGCATCATGCACAGTCCAATGAAGGTGCCCAGCATGCCGATCATGGTGCACAGGTCCACGGCATAGCCCGGAAACGCGAGTCCCGGGCGGGAATTCTCGCGCATCATGGTCAGCTGCTGCAGCGCGTCCACCGTCACGCGGACGCGGGCCTGCTTCATCCGCGCGAGCTCCGTCAGCCGTTCGCCGATGATGGAAGTGGCCGGCGCGCGCTTTCGCAGGGTGTCCAGGGACACGAGGAGGGGACGAGAGCCCGGAGGGTCCCCCGCCTTTCCGGACGGATTCGCCGGCCCGGTCGCCGGCCGCTCCCGGGTGTGCACCTCCTCCAGGGCGGCTCGCACGCTGCCGAGGGCACTCCGCTCCTCCACGTGGTACCGCCGCGCATGCCGCAGGGCGACCCACGCGGCCGCCGCGCCCAGGGCCAGCAGCAGCAGGGTGATCACCCAGCCAACGCCGGTGTTGCCCCGCCAGATCATGTACAGGATCCCGTGCTCGTTCATGACGGTGATGCCGGATCGGGTTGATGGAATCGTCCGCCGTTAATCCTGGGAGGGTTGATCGAGCCCCGTGCGGGTGCCGGTGACGCGCACCTTTCCGCCCCGCACCACGTCCATCTCCACGGTCTGGTTCCTGGATCGCCCACCCGCGGGGACGGAGCCGTAATGCTCCTCCGCCACCACCTCGTAGTCCGCGGCGTGCAGCTCACGGACGCGAACGGTCTGGTCCGTGGAAGGTTCGCCGGCGGCCGGTCCCCGCACCGCCGCCGGCGCGGAAAGCAGCGGAGGATCCGCGGCGCCGGCGCCGTCGCGGCTGCGCAGCACGGGGACGTCGGCGTCGCCGCGGCCGTCCAGCTGGAGCTGGTTGACCGCCAGCGCGAACGCCTGCCGAACGCCACGGCCAAAGGCGAGCGCGCCATAGAACGCGGCGGAGAACTCGATGGCGCTCTGGTCCGTGATGGGGCGGTTGGTGCCGATGGCGTGGTCCACCACCTGGCTCAGCGCCTCCACCACGGGCAGCGTGTGGCAGGCGTTCAGGACCACGGCCTTGACCTCGCCGTCCAGGATGCCGAACAGGCTGCCCAGGGCGTCCGCCGGCACCGGGCGGGGCTGGCCGTGCTCGTCGCCCAGGTAGATGACACCGGCCTGCCCCCCGTGCCCGGCAAAATGGACAATGTGCGGCTCGTGCCGCAGCAGGGCGTACTGCAGGTCGCGGGTGCGCGTGGCGAAGTGGGAGACGAGCTCCACGCCGTCGCGGGCGCGGCCCCGCTGGATGGCCTCGTCGATCGCCCGCATCTCCTCGCCCAGCTCCAGCCGCGCCTTGTTCCTGAAGGGGTCCGCCGCCAGGAACAGCACCTTGAGGGGATCTCGCATGACCTGTCTCTCCGTCCAGGTTGGTGTTCGGGGGCACGCCGCGCCCCACCGCGGCGCCGGAACGCGCCGCGGGGAAGCCGGAATGCGGGAGTCTTGTTGGAATCGCGCGGAACGGTTCGCGCTCAGGAACGGTATCCGCCGCCGCGATGACCGTCGCCGGGGAAGCCGCGGCCGCCACGGCAACCGTCGTCGTCGCGGTACTCGTCACCGCCGCGGTACCCAGGGCCGTAGCCGCCACCGCCGCGGTACCCGTCACCGGCAGGGTATCCGGAATCGCCTCCGTAGCCGTAGCCGTAGGCGTCGCGGTACCGAGGACCGTGCCCGGCCACGCGGAAGGCGGGCTCCAGCGGAAAGGCGGGGTTCCCGGCGCCGAGCAGCATGATCTCCGGGTGATGCCCGGCCCGGCTGCTCACGCAGTGATGAAGGCGCTGGTACAGCTCGCAGTAGTTGCCCTGGAACGTGCCGTCGGCCCAGAGGTCCAGCAGCACGCCCGAAAAGATACCCTCGACGGCCTCTTCTTCCTTTCTGCAGGCGGTCAGCAGCAGCACATCCGCGCGGATGTCCCGCGAGTTGCTGCGCGGCGCGCCCGTGCACGTCCGCGAGTAGTCCATCACCGGTTCCTCGCCTCGATACACGGGAGGCGCCGTATGCGGCGTGTGTTGCGGACGCGACGGATCATCCTCGTCGTCGCGGTCAATCCCGCCGCTGTGGCAGCTTTCCGAAACCACGACGATGCGCACGCCGGAGCTGAACCGTGTCCAGTAGCCAGCCAGCTCGTCATCCAGCAGCACCCCGTCGGCGAGACACCATCCCTCGTCGACGCCCCCCCGCTCGTCCTGGTTCACGTCGTGCTCCTGCGTCCCGTGACCCGAGAAGGTGACGAGCAGCGAATCGCCGGTGCCGAGCAGCTCGGCGGCCTCCGTGAGCGCGTTTTGGACGGCTTGGCGCGTGGCGGTCTGGTTGCGCAGCACCGTCATGGAAGCGTACCCGGCCTGGTTGGCCAGCACGGCCATCTTCCAGGCGAAGTCCTCGCTATGATTGAGTGGACGCGCATTCATGCGCCCGGCGGGGACGTTGACGCCGATGTGGAGGGACATGGCACGGGCCATGGGCGTGCTCCTGGTGAACGGGAGTGAGGACCGCCGCCGCCCGCGCGGGCGGCGGCGTGTGGATGTGCCTCGATGGATCAGGTGCCGCTGCCGCCGCCGGTGCCCCCGCCCGTCCCGCCGCCCGTGGCACCGGCCACGAGGCAGTTGATGACGATGTTGCCCATGCCCGGGGGAATCTCCGGGCAGTCGCTGGCGTACGGCGGGCAATCGGCAAGGGCGCCCCAGTACCGCGGCATCACATTGGCCACCGGCCCGCCGAACAGGCCGTAGAAGGCGGAGAAGTGCTTGGGCGGGTCGCCCGGCATGGGCATGGGCACGTGGTCCTGCGTCCGCGGCTCCGGCGGCAGGTCCTGAGGCGTCTCGTGCAGCACCTGCACGCTCAGCAGACCCTCGCGGGGGTACAGGGTGCCCAACTCCTTCGCCATGCCACCCTCCATGGGCTGGGCCATGAACGTGATGGAATCTCCCGGAAAGTCCGGAATCTCCCACTCCACCTTGTTGGCAATGGGGCGAAACTCGCCCGGCCGCATCTCCCAGCACACCCCTGGAGACACCCGCGTGATCCCGCCCTCGGCCAGCGTGATCCGCGACACCAGCTTCTTCTTGGTGTCCGCACCCAGGTGGTCGGGATCCACCGGGCGGCCGGTGATCTCCGCCAGGTCCAAGATCTGGCTGCACAGCGACGTGGACGCCGTGTCGCCCTGGCCCAGCGACAGCGTGTGACCCGTGAGCCGGGCGAGGGCCGGCACGCCCAGCAGCGAACCCGACGGCTGCGTGTAGCCCACGTCGTACACGAGCACGGGTACGTGACGGTCCTCGCAGCTGTGGTGGTGGTGCCCGAACATGCCCGGCATCAGCACGTGCATGCGGCCGGTGCCGTCGGCGACGGGTTCCGGGACGAACAGGCACAGTCCCGAGAAGGTGATGCGGAGCGTGAAGGCCATGGGTGCATCCAGTTCATCAAGGGGTGAAACCGCGGTCCTCGCCGGAACCCGTCCGTGCGATGGCGGGAGCCGTATGCTTCCCGTCCGCGAACACATTGGTGGGACGACTGATTCCAGTTTTCGCAGCAGACTGGATCCAATCCTTGGTTTCCACGGTGGCCGTATTGATGCGGGTGCTCCAGAGGGGTATTTTTGCGCGGTGTGTTACCAGATCCCGGCTCGTTCCTCCGCCCCCGGCCCCGGATGCTCGACCAGTTGAACCCTGAGGCCATTCTCGTAGAACACCTCGAGTATCTCGGGAAGGTCGCCTTCAAGCTGTGCCGCAACAGCGGCATCCAGGGGGCCGACGCCGAGGACTTCGTCACCTGGCTCAAGATCCGGCTGATCGAGAACGAGTACGCCGTCATCCGGAAGTTCCGCGGCGAGTCGGGGATCAAGACGTACCTGACCACCGTGGTCACGCGCCAGCTCTTTGCGTACCTGCGCGAGCAGCGGGGCCGGTGGCGCCCGTCCGCCGCGGCCGAGCGCCTGGGCCCCCCGGCGGACGAGCTGGAGCGGCTGGTTCACCACGACGGCTACTCGCTCGCGCAGGCGGGCGAAAAGCTGCGCACCGAGGGGCTCACCACCCTGTCCGACACGGAGCTGGCCCGGCTGCTGGCCCAGATCCCGGACCGCGACCCGCTGCGGCCCCGCGAGGTTTCGTCGGATGCCGTGCTGGAGTCGGCCGACGCCGCGCGGGCCGACGACCGCGTGGCCGCCGCCGAAGCCCAGGCCCGCCACGACGACCTCCGGCGCCGGGTACAGCGCGTCCTGCAGCAGCTTTCGCCGGAGGAGCAGAACATCGTGCGCCTGTACTTCCAGGAAGGCTGCTCCGCGGCGGACGTGGCCCGCGCGCTCAACGTGGATCAAAAACCGCTGTACCGCCGTATTCCCAGGCTCAAGCAGCGCCTGCTGGAGCTCCTGGAGCGCGAAGGCATCTCCGGGGGGTCGTTCCTGGACCGGGAGGACCCGTGACCTTCCATTTGAGACTTTTCATGGGACCTGTCCCTCCAATCCGGTGTGCACTCAAAGCCGGAGGTAACTGGTGAAGGAGCCCAGGCACGACGACGAGCGGCTGGCCGCGCTGCTCGAGGGTCGGCTGGAGGGGCCGGAGCGCGACGAGCTCCTGGCCTACCTGGCCACTGCGGACGAAGACTTTCACGTCTTCGCCAAGACTGCGGCCGTCCTGCGTGAGATGGAGGAGGAAGAAGCCGCCGCGCGGGCACAGAAGGCCGGCGAGCAGGTGAAGCTGCCCGCCCGGGAAACGCTGCCCCCGTCGGTCACGGGCAGGCGGCGGCGCTGGGGAGCCTCGCGGGTGATCGTTCCGGCGGTCCTCGCGGGGCTCGCCGCGTTGGTAATCTTCGTCGCGCCCGGCCGCACGCCCGCCGCAGGCAGTCCGGTTGCCATGGCCCAAAGCCTCGGCCAGGGTCTGCCGGAGGGTTGGACGGACCATGTGCCATGGACCCCGGAGCGGGGGGACACGGAGCGTGAGCAAAACACCCGGGCCGTGCAGTCAGGCGCACGACTCGTGGATCTCACGCTTGCCATCCGGGCAGGGGATCCCGCGGAGATCAAGCATTTGGCGGAAGACCTGCTCGCGCGCTCAGGCGTGGCGGACGTCCCCAGCAACCCGCTTCGGCAGATCGCAAATCAGGCTGGTGACTCGGCGGCGCTTCCCCCGCTGCTTGAGCAAGCATATGGGCGTCTGACAGCGCAGCTCGATCCGGCCTACCTGCAACTGGGCGGGTGGACGGAAGCCGCGCTGCTGGCTGCTCACTACCGTGACGTGCGGTTCTTTCGATCCGGCGACACGCGTGCCATGCTTGCACGCGCGGAGCGGCTCACGCGCGACGTCCCGGAGGGGCATCAGGCGGTGGGTCGCATCGAAAGGGCAGTCGCTGGCGATGAAACGCCCAACTGGCCCACGCTGACGACGGACTTGGAGACGTTGATGAACGCCATCGCGAGCTGACTGCGATGGCCCGCGGTTGGGCGGACCTTTGGGCGCGGCTTGGCGAAGCGCCGCGGAGACGAGCCCTGTGCTCCTCCGCGGCGCTTCGCTTTGCGCGATTACTTCGTACGCTCCTGGCGGCTCATCTTCCCATGAAGCGGAAGCCGGCCCAAGCCGACGGCGGCGAGCCGGCGCGGATGCGGTCACGTTGCGCCCTGCGCAGGGCGCGCGCGGCATCCGGAACGGAATCGTACTGCCGATGAAAGGTGAGCATCAGCGGCTGCACGTTCCGATCGTTCACCAGCCACAAGCTGCCCACCACTCCATCCACACCAGCGTTGAGCAGCGCCCCCGAGAGACCTGCGAAGCCACCGGACCGTCCCTGCCGTCCCCGCAGCGTCTGACATGCGGACAGCACCACCAGCTGCACCCCGTCCAGGTTCATTCCACCCAGCGAGTCGGCCGTAAGGCGGCCAGATGCGCTCGCTCCGGCCATCAGCAGGAACGACCGTTCCGGCCGGCTGTTGTCGAACATCGCGTGGCCGGCGTAATGGATCACCCGGGCACGAGGCGCTAGCTTCCGGAAGGCTTCGACCGTCGCGTTGGAATCCATGAGCAAAAGGGTGTCGCCATACACCATGCCCAGTGAATCTACCTCCCCAACTGCGCCCGTCAGCCGGTCCAGCCCGCGGTTGCTCTGCTGGTCGAAATCCGGGTTGGCAACCAGCAGGGTCGGTCCGTCCGTCCGAAGCAAGTCGGTGACCGGCGCCGCATCGGCCAGAGTGGCCGCGAACCGGACGGGGTACCCCTCCACCAGGAAGTGGGGGGACAGGTCTGCAGGCGTGTCGATCAGGGCGGCGAAAGGCACGCCGGCGATCTCGCCATCCGCCACAATCACCAACTCTGGCTCGCCTGTGGGAATGTGGTCCTGCACCGGTCGGATCAGCACATCATACAGGTGCCGAAGGTCAGTATTGGCGACATCGACCCGCGTGCCGCGCTCCAGCGCCTGGTCTACGCGGGCAATGGTGCGCAGCAGATCCTGTCCGTTCAGCCGCTGCTCTTTGAGGGTAATGGAATCACGCGTGGCTACCCACGTAAGCAGAGTGCTGTCGATGAGTGCGTATTCTAGTACCACCTTCCCGGGCGCGGGGGCGATCCAGCCGCTCCGGCACGCCTCTCGATCGCTGGCCTCGCCAAACGAGAGCCGCCCCCGATCCAGCGCCAGCAGGGCGCAGAGCGGCTGCCGTACCCGGACGTAGCTCATGACGAGCTCGTCATAGCGGTCTCGCACGCGCTCGATGACAGCGGCACGCTGATGGAATTCGCCCGGAGTTTCGGGAATTCTCCGCACGCGTGCCGTAAGGCTGTCCAGATCGGCCTCCGCCCCCTCCAGATCTCCCGCCTTCAGACGAAGCGCGACCCGGTGTTCGAGCATCAGGAGCGGCCACGCGGAGTTGGTTCTCGCGAAATATGCCTTCGCCGAATCCAATGCCGCGGCGGCCAGCGCTGTGTTCTCTGGGGGCGTAAGGATCATTCGGGAATACCACATCTGTTCCCTCAGATCCTTCGCGCGCTGCCCCTCCTTCAGATCCCCGACCAGAGGCTCGGCGGCATCCAGGTCCTGAGCCGCCTGCTCGGCCAGACCCGCAAGCATCCGAATGCGTGCCCTGGCAATCAGCGCTTCCGGGGGAACGGTCGGATTCCGTACACGCATGGCGACGGAGTAATCCTCGTCCTGAATTCGCTGAGCAGCCAGGGGCATTCCGTCCTTGCTCACGAGGAACGCCGTTTCCACGAGCGCGTTGTGCAGCCGTGTGGATTCCCGATACGGACGCACGGCCCGCAAGATCTCGAACATCATCCGGTACGCCTGCACCGTATCGCCGGAATCATAGGCCGCCCACGACTCCATCCCACGTGTTGCTCCGTACGATTCCCACTCGTGAAGACGCGCATACATTGCTGCGGCGGCGCTGAAATGCTCGAGCCGCGTGGCGGTGGAATCCGGTGTGGGGAGCGTGCGCCCCAAAGCCCAATGCATGCGCGCCAGCAGCGCTGGATTGCGGGCAGAGTCCGTCGTAGCGATCAAAAATCGGAGAGTGCGCTTCGCCTCGTCGACGCGCTTAGTCAGGGACATCGCTGCCGCGTGCTCCGCCCGAGCCCACTCAAGCAATGGGCGCGAGCCTGGATGCATCCGCAGCACCAACGCGAACGAATCGAGCGCCATCTGCCACTCCGCGACCTCAAACAAGACCCGGCCAGCAGCATAGGCGTGATGTGCGCGTGCCAAGCCGCGAGCGGCGAACGGATTTGCACGTTCCGCATGGATCGCGCGGACAGCATCGGACAACGAGGGATCGCCGTCCTGTGACGTAAGCGCGGTTCCCAGCCGCTCCGCAAACGCGAGCATTGCGTCAGCGCGTGCAACCTCCCCATCCAGCACGGCTTTGCCCCAGTCCCCGAGTACCGTCTCCCACCCAAGCTCACGCGCCCGCTGTGCATGGTGTCGGGCGAATGCGTTCACCTCCGCTACGGACGAAGACGCGTTCGGTGGCCATGGACGTATCGAGTCAGCGGCGATGAGCGCGTCACGCCAGCGCTTTGCCTCCTTTGCCCAATCCGAGGCGGAGTCGACGGCAAGGTAGGCGTCCCACGCCTTCTCTGCGCCTTCCCGGAGAAAAGACATCTGCGTCGCCAGTGCAGCGTTGAAGAGCGCGGGCTGGTTGCCAGGTTCGAGCTGCAGGGCCGCAAGGGCATAGTCAAGCGCCTGAGCGATGTCCTTTCCGTTCTGTGCATGCTCCTCGCGCACAAGATGCAGTGCGGAAAGATCCACCAGGATGGATACATCGGTCGGTGCAAGCTCGCGCGCCCTGGAGAGCCGTTCGATCGCCGCATCCAGGGATTTTTGCCCGTGCCTGGGCCAGAATGCCGCCGCGATGGCCGACGCCCGCAGCGAATCGGGATCCAGGCTTTCCCCGGCTGCTTCCAGCTCATCCAGTGAAATGTCCGGGTCGGTCGGTTCCGCGCACGTCTCGCGCGGCACGAGGCTGTCGGCGAACGCCGGATCGCGCGTGCAGGTGTGGTAGTCCATCTCCATCGACAACCGCGCGACGAAGACGCGCTCCCGCTGGGCGCGTCGCAGCGTCTCCATCACGTCGGCGGACCGCCCGGCGCGGGGAAGTGCCATCCCCGCGCCGAGCGCCAGGACCATACCGGCAATGATCGTCAGGCTCTGGTGCTTCATCGGCGTACACTGAGCAAGGCAAGGTCAAACGTGGCGCATGACGAGCGGCCAGGGAGGTGCGCCGCGGATACGCGGACGGCGTCGGCGAACAGATTCATGGCGGGGAGAGTCCAAAGGCCAGCAAGGACGGGACACGGAAAGTGGTTGCAACAGCGCGGGAGCACAAGTCCACAGTGACGCATTCGGCGCGATACGTGCAGCACGCGTTGTCCACGATGTCAACCGAACAGGCACCGTCACAAATCGCGCGGCCTCCCCGTTACCCGGAGAGGCCGCACTCGTACCTTCGTACCTTCGTACCTTCGTACCGCCGTTCAGTACCGCGTCTCCATTCCGTGCGTGACCCGAAAGGTGTCCCGGGCAATGAGCAGCTCCTCGTCCGTGGGGATCACCCACACGGCGGGCGTGGCGCCTTCGGGGCTGATGCGGCCCTCGCCACCGGGCAGGCCGCGGTTCAGGGCCTCGTCCACGCGAATGCCCGCCCACTCCAGCCCTTCGCAGATCATGCTGCGGATGGCCGGCGCGTTCTCGCCGATGCCGCCCGCGAAGCAGATGGCATCCGCCCCGCCCATGGCCGCCAGGTACGCGCCCACGTACTTGCGCACCCGGTAGCAAAAGATCTCGATGGCCAGCCACGCCCGCCGGTCGTCGTGCTCCTCGGCCTCGGCCAGCAGCTCGCGCATGTCGTTCGTCAGTCCGCTGATGCCCAGCAGCCCGCTCTGCTTGTTGAGCAGCGTCTCCACGCCGCTCAGGGACAGGCCCTCCTTCTCGGCGATGTAGTCCAGCAGGGCGGGGTCCAGGTCGCCGGAGCGGGTGCCCATCACCAGGCCCTCCAGGGGCGTGAAGCCCATGGACGTGTCGATGGATTCGCCGCCCACGATGGCGCAGGCGCTGCACCCGTTGCCCAGGTGCAGGGTGATGATCCTTTCCTGCTCGCGCGGGGTGCCCGTGATCTGCCGCCAGCGGTAGCTCACGTACCGGTGCGACGTGCCGTGAAAGCCGTAGCGCCGCACCCGGTGGCGCCGGTAGAGCGAGTAGGGGATGGCGTACAGGAACGCCCGCTCCGGCAGCGTGTGGTGAAACGCCGTGTCAAAGACGGCCACCTGCGGCACGGCGGGTCCCAGCACCGTGCGGACGGCGTTCACGCCGTTGAGGTTGGCGGGGTTGTGCAGGGGCGCCAGCTCGATGGTCTCCTCGATGCCGCGCATCACCTGCTCGTCGATGGCCACGGAGCGCACGAACTTTTCGCCGCCGTGGACGATGCGGTGCCCCACGGCGCCGATGTCGGCCAGGGAGTGGATCTCCACGTCCGATTCGTCGCTCACCAGCCACGCCAGCAGGTACTCCACGGCCGCGCGGTGGTCCTTGAGGGGCGTGGTGCCCTTGGTGGCCGGCCCGTCGCCCGCGCGAAAGCTCCAGATGGCCGTGCCGCCGATGCGCTCGATCTGCCCGCGGGCCAGGCGGCGGTCGGTGTCGGCCCCGATGCGGTCCGCATCCGTGTCCACGAGCTGAAACTTGAGCGAGGACGAGCCGACGTTCAGGACCAGGATGTTCATCTTCAGCCAGATGGAAAGCGGGCGGCAGCCTCCGGATGTGTCGGAGACTACCGCCCGTTCACACCCCGCGCCAGACGGCACGGCGACGCTACCGCTTCGTCAGCGCGGCGACGTACCGCAGATCAAGCGAGACGCCCAGCACGAATTCGTTCTCCCACTCCTGACGCTGCGGGATCTCCGATTCGGCGCCCGTGAACACCGCGCCTTCCTCAACCTCCGCGAGGCTGTTGACACGCGCGAAGTTCCACGTGCCCGTCACGTTTACCCCCGCGAGCGCCTCGAAAGCGAGCCCGAGGACGAACTGCTTGCGGGGATCGCTGAGGCCCACGCCCACGACACCGCCAATGCGGTCCGCCAGCGAATGGTCACGCACCACGTCCCGGCCGCGGTAGCGGTCGCCTCCGAACAGGCTGGGGATGTAGTGCGGCAGCCCGTACAGAACCACCGCTGCATAGTACTCCGGCCCGCGGTCCGTGGGCCCCTTGGAGTAGATCCGCTGGTCCTCGCCATCCGGACGAAGCCCAAAGCTCCGGTTGTGCAACGTGGTGAACAGCGTCCCCAGGTGCAGCGTGGCCCGGTACAGCTCGGACTGGTCCACGACCGTCCGCGCGGTAAGGCTTTTCCGCCCACGTTGCCCGCGACGGTAACGGTGACTTGGGTGTTGAAGCACGTACGAGGCGGGTACGGCCGCAGTGTCCACTGCGGAACCAGCGACTGAAAGCCGCCGAGCACCGACGCCTTGTCGTTCACCAGGACCAGGGGAGCGGCTGGTTCGATGGAGCAGGGGTCATAGGTGACGCCCACCCCGTCCCACGCATCCTTCTCGTCGGTAAAGACGCCCACGTAAATGGGATCGCCCGTCACGCCGTAGTCCCGGTTGCGGTGACAGACACCGCGGTCTTCCAAGAAGACGATCTGCGTGAAGTCGTCGGAACCCAGGTCGCTTCGGATCTCCCGGGCCCAGCGCTCCGCCGCCCGGCGGCATTCTCCCTCGTTCCAGGCGGTTTCGGCCGCGGGCGCGCCGGCGTCCGGCGCGGCGAGCGTACGCACCTGCAGCACGGGCGTTTCCGGACCTTCTCCGGTCTGCGGCCGCGGCACCTGAAAGGACTGCGTACACGCCGCGGCTGTCGACGAACCGGACCACCGGAGGAAAACTGGATTTTCCCCCGCCGCCCGGCGCGCCGCGGCCAGGTCGCCCACCTGCTGCTGAGTGGGAGTCCATGCGGTCCCCGCCACGGTCGGTGGCGTAAAACCGGCAACCACGTTGCCCTGCGCGTCCATGAGATCCACGCGCGTATGCCCCCCTGGAACTGCGCTGCTCTCCCCCGCCGTCAGCACCACCAATGGGGGCGAGCACGTCTGGCTCCATGCCGGCGTGGCGAGCAATGCCGCGGCGAGCGCCGCCGCTCCAGTCTTTGGCAATGTCCACATGTACGCCTCCAGAATTAGAAAATCTCCGCGCCTTCCATGCTCAGCGCCCAGAACGCCGACATGAAGACGGAGCGACGCACGCCGTCCACGACGGCGAAACCGACCAGCAGTCCACACACACGGAACGACGCGTCGATCAGGGCACAGCCCGAGTCCCCGGCCTGGGTGACCATGTCCGTGATCAACAGGTCCCGGAGCGTGAATCCCTCGATGGTGAGCACGCCAAAGACACCCCGGAGCCGGGTGTCTTTCACACCCTGGGGTGAAAGCGCGAAAAACCGCTTGCCGACGTCATCGGGCTGGGGCACGAACAATCCGCCCAGGCTGTCGATATCGTGGTACAGGTTGCGGATAGGCGTGCCGTCGGTGGGGACGATCAGCGCGTAATCGGCTTCTTCTACGCGCACCGATCGGACGACTTCACCGGTGATGTCGACGCGTGCGCCGTCTTCACCCACGTTCTGAAGAAGGACCTCGGGCGCATGCCCCGGCCGGTACGTCACCGTCCCCGGCCCACCCTGCAAAGCATGTCCGGCGGTGGTGATCACTGCCCCGAACTTTGGGTGTCGCAGGGCAACCCCCACCGTGCTCACGACCACCTGGCCCGGGCGGTTGGGGAACGTCACGCGCGCCAACGCGTCTCCAGGGCCGGCGAACGGACCCGCCTGGAATCCGGCGTCCGAAATCGGCTGGACGTCGGTCACCACCGACACCTGCTCCCGGGAATTGCGCCGCCATTCCAGCGCACCAGGAATCATCTCGTCCGCGCCAAGCTCATCACGGGGAACCTTCTCGTGGACGACGGCTACGACGCCCACTTCCGAGCCATACCGATTGCCCATGCGCTTCTGGCCGACGAAGCATCCGGCCACGTTCGGGCGGGCCAGCAGTCCCTCGTACAGCTCGTGAACGCGTGCCGCGGTGGGAAATCGCGGAGGGGTGGGCAGTTGTGGCGTTCGCCTGGCCATTATCGCTCTCCGATAGGATCTGAACGCGGGCTGAGCGGGTGGTTCACGGATTTGATGGGTGCGGTATCCCGATTTCCCAGCAACGGGAAGTGGTTCAGGACAGCATTGGTGAAAACGGCTCAGCCGCCACCCACGAGCATGGGTGGCGGCTGAGTCTGGAGATCACGATTGATTGATGTTTTCGATGTTTTGGGAGAGCCCGCCAAGGTGCCGTGATCTGTGTGGGCACGAATCTACACCCTTGTCCTTCACCCCGGCGGGGGACGAAGGAGACGGATGAACGGCGGGTGCGGCGGCGCTTCCCCCCGACCCGCCGCGCCGGACGCGACGTCCACCCGGCGCACGGTGACGAACAGGTCGTCCAGCCCCGCGTCTCCGCCGTGCAGGC